>CAYTLQ010000242.1:0-10882 GCA_964438715.1 uncultured Ignavibacteriaceae bacterium | reverse complement strand
GTAATGATCCGGTTGTAATTCCTAACTCGGAAGGAGGGCGAACAACACCTTCGGTAGTTGGTTTTACAAAAACAGGTGAAAGATTGGTTGGTCAGCCAGCAAAAAGGCAAGCAATCACAAATCCAAAAAATACAATCTTTTCCGTTAAGCGTTTCATGGGGCGTATGATTGATGAAGTAGGCTCCGAAACAAAGAGGATACCGTATGACGTTGTTGCCGGTGATAACCGCTCGGCAAGAATTAAGGTGAGTGACAGAGTTTATTCTCCACCAGAAATAAGTGCGATGATTCTTCAGAAAATGAAAAAAACTGCTGAAGAATATCTCGGACAGGAGGTGACTGAAGCAGTAATTACTGTGCCGGCATATTTTAACGATGCTCAAAGACAAGCCACAAAAGATGCAGGTGAAATTGCCGGACTCAAAGTGCGTAGAATTATTAATGAACCTACTGCGGCCGCTCTTGCCTACGGATTGGATAAGAAGAACAAAGAGCAAATAGTTGCCGTATATGATTTAGGTGGTGGAACCTTTGATATTTCTATTCTCCAATTAGGAGAGGGTGTTTTTGAGGTTAAATCAACCAATGGCGATACTCATCTTGGCGGTGACGACTTTGATCAAAGGCTTATCGACTATCTTGCAGATGAATTCCAGAAAACAGAAGGAGTCGATCTACGCAAAGACCCGATGGCATTGCAAAGACTGAAGGAAGCTGCGGAGAAAGCTAAGATAGAACTTTCTTCATCAAATAGCACAGAGATTAACTTGCCATTTATTACTGCTACTCAGGATGGACCTAAGCACCTGAACATCTCTCTAAGCAGGGCTAAATTTGAACAGCTTATAGACGATTTGATTGAGCGCACCAGAATTCCTTGCGAGAAAGCAATGAAAGACGCAGGTCTGAGCCCATCACAGATTGATGAAGTTATTCTTGTTGGTGGCTCAACCCGTATTCCTAAAGTTCAGGAACTCGTGAAGAAACTTTTCGGAAAAGAACCTCATAAAGGCGTAAATCCCGATGAAGTTGTGGCAGTTGGTGCTGCTATTCAGGGCGCTGTATTGACCGGAGAAGTTAAAGATGTTCTGTTGCTTGATGTTACGCCACTTTCACTTGGAATTGAAACGCTTGGTGGTGTTATGACTGTGTTAATACCTGCAAATACCACTATACCAACCAAAAAGAGTGAAGTTTTTTCAACTGCAAGTGATAATCAGCCTTCAGTTGAAATTCATGTATTGCAGGGAGAAAGACCGATGGCCGCGGATAACCGTACCTTAGGAAGATTTCACCTGGACGGTATTCCACCAGCGCCTAGAGGGGTACCTCAAATTGAAGTTAGTTTTGACATTGATGCTAATGGTATTCTTCATGTAATGGCTAAAGATAAAGCTACTAATAAAGAACAAAGCATTCGTATTACTTCCTCAAGTGGTTTGACGCAGGAAGAAATTCAGAAAATGAAGGACGCTGCAAAGGAACATGCCGCTGAGGATAAAAAGAAGCGCGAACTTATTGATCTGAAGAACCAGGCAGACAGTTTGGTATTCCAGACGAAAAAACAGATAGAGGAATTTAAAGATAAAATACCTTCTGATCTAAAGTCGAAACTTGAATCTCAGCTAACAAACCTTGAAGATGCTGTAAAATCCGATAATGCAGAAACTATAAAAGCTGCATTGGAACAGACTCAAAAGGTTTGGGGTGAAATTTCTCAGAAGATGTACTCACAAGCCGGATCAACTCAACAGGAGAATCCATTTGCGGGTAAGGCTGAAGGTCCTGAGCCTCCGAAGAGCGGTCCTGAAAGTGATAAAAGAAAAGAAAAGGAAGTTCAGGATGCCAGCTATGAAGTTGTTGATGATGATAAATAAAATCTGATAATTTCCTGTAAACCCGTCCCGGTGGACGGGTTTTTTATTTTAAAGCAACTGGATGAGCTACAAAAGGATACAGAAAAAATAAATAAACACTTAGGTTATAGAAAAAAAGGGACAATTCCAAATTATTATCTTTATTGGTGTGGGTATTTTAGCTATATTTGCAAGTTAAAAATTTAAACTTTGGTATGATTGATTTAAAATCCTTGAATCCCGAACAAAAAGCCGCAGTTGAATATAATAATGGACCACAGTTAATTGTGGCGGGCGCTGGTTCCGGGAAAACCCGTGTTCTTACCTATAAAATAGCTTATATTATCGAAAAGGGGGCAGATCCGCAAAGTATTCTGGCGCTGACCTTTACCAATAAAGCTGCCAACGAAATGAAAGAGAGAATTAAAAAACTCATTGGTGCTCAGGCAGATTACCTTTGGATGGGAACTTTTCATTCGATTTTTGCCCGTATTCTAAGGGTGGAAGCTGAATCGATAAGCTACTCTAAGAATTTCTCAATCTATGATACAGAAGATTCCCTTTCGTTAGTACAAAACATAATGACGGATCTGAATATCTCTACCGACCTCATTCCCCCAAATCAGGTAAGGCATAAAATCAGTTACCTTAAGAATCACATGATTTTTCCTGCTGATTACCGCAAAAATAAAGTTTCTTCTCCAAATGAAGAAAAAATTGCTGATATCTATGAGCAGTACCAACGGCAACTGATAGAAAATAACGCAATGGATTTTGAAGACCTCCTTCTGAAACCGATTGAGTTATTCACAAATAATAAAAAAGTTCTTCAGAAGTATAAGAAAAAGTTTCAGCACTTTTTTGTTGATGAATTTCAGGATACTAATCTGGCTCAGTATGAATTGCTAAAGTTATTGGCATTTAGGGATTCACAGATTTGTGTTGTAGGTGATGATGCGCAGAGTATTTATAGTTGGAGAGGCGCAAATCTTGATAATATGCTGAACTTTGAAAAAGATTTTCAGAAGACAAAAGTTCACCGGCTTGAAAAGAATTATCGTTCCACTCAAACTATACTCGATGCTGCTCATTCTGTCATTAAGAATAATGTACGGCAAATACCGAAAAAATTATACACTGAAAATGAGAAAGGGGAGCCGTGTCTCCTAATCAAGTGTACAGATGAAAAAGATGAGGCTTATCAGATCGCAAGACTTATTCGGGACGAAGCATATTCTAATAAAATTTCATTCAGCGACTTTGCAGTTTTTTATCGGACAAATGCTCAGTCGCGTGCGATGGAAGATGTGTTTACGAAAGAGAGGATACCTTACAGAATTATAGGTGGTGTAGAATTTTACAAGAGAAAAGAAGTAAAAGATGTTATTGCTTACCTGAAGGTATTAAATAATCAGAAGGATGAAGAAAGTCTGCTTCGAATTCTGAATTTTCCTCAGCGCGGAATCGGCATGACAACGATCCGCAGAATGATTGGATTTTCCAGGAAGCATAATATCACATTGTTTGATACAATGGCCAGAGTTTTTGAGGTCATTGATATAAAAGAGCGAATTCAGAAAAATGTTAAAAATTTTAAGATTCTTCTTGATAAATATATTGCGCTTAAATCCAAACTCTCAATAAGTGAATTAACCCGCGCATTAATCGATGAGTTGGGTATTATTAGTATGTTTAAAGAGGAGAACACAATTGAATCGCTTGAACGTTTAGAAAATGTAAACTCCATTCTCGCTGCAATATTGGAATATAATGAAGCAAAGCCGAACGCGACACTTGAAGACTATTTACAGGAGGTATCGTTAATTTCAGATCTTGATATGATGAAAGACAATAGTAATGTTGTTACATTTATGACAATTCACAGCGCTAAAGGACTTGAATTTCCTATTGTCTTTATCACCGGACTTGAAGAAGATATTTTCCCCTTAAGTAACAGATTCAGTTCAGAAGCCTCAATTGAGGAAGAGCGCAGATTGTTTTATGTTGCCATGACAAGAGCAAAGAAAAAAGTTTTTCTTTCTCATGCCCGTTCACGATATCGTTTTGGTGAGGTTGCCTATCAAAACCGAAGTCGCTTTATAGAAGAAATCGATCCTCAGTATGTTCTTGATGATGATGGAAGTGCAGCTCGCCGAGCTAATAGAAAATCAAAAAAAGAGCTCTATTATGAGTATTTCGAAAAGGTAGATTATCATGATTTTAGTAAATCGGCAATTAATTTGCGGGTCGGAATACGAGTAATGCATGAAAAATTTGGATTAGGAAAAGTTTCTCAGGTTGTCGGCGCCGGAGATCAACAGCGCGTCACGGTGATATTCGAAGGGAATAATGTAAAACAACTGATGATTAAGTATGCGAAACTGAAAATTTTGAATAACTGAACACCATGAAAAACCTTTTTTTTACCGTATTCTCATTAATAATTATCTCGTGGTGTTCCTACCCACAGGAATTGCGGGGAACCTGGATCGCACGGAATTCTTTTTCTTCTAAAGAAGCGCTTGCCTATGCAATGGATAGCCTTGCGGCTAATAACTTCAATGTCGTCTATGTTAATGTTTGGAGCAGGGGATATCCTTTATGGAAAAGTCAATTATTTTATGATGAAACCGGCTACTATATTGACCCTGAATATCAGGGAAGGGATATTCTTGCTGAGGCTGTTGCAGAGGCACATAAACACGGATTACATATCGAAGCATGGTTTGAATATGGTTTTGTCGGTGGATGGACAGGGAATAATCCACCCGGTGGCAAAGGTGCCATCTTTGTGAATCATCCAAATTGGGTGGCGAAAAAGCAAAACGGCGAGGAAAAAGATGGCAGTAATTTTTATTGGATGGTTCAAACCAGAAGAGATGTTCAGGATTTTCTTATTGGGCTTTGTACAGAGATTGTGAGAAATTATGACATTGATGGTATTGAGCTCGACAGAATTCGTTATTCAAGTCTTGAGTATGGTTATGATGCCTACACCGATTCTCTCTATCGAACTGAAAATAATAATACATCACCTCCTGAAAATTATTCCGATACCTCCTGGATTAGGTGGAGGGCAAATAAATTAAACGATTTTTCTGCACGAATTTATCAAGCTATCAAGCAAACAAACCCTAAAATTAATGTTTCCAATGCTCCAAGTCTTTACAGCTCGTCATCCTATACATCATATCAAAGTTATTGTCAGGATTGGGTTTCCTGGGTAAAAAACGGCTACATCGACAATGTGCAAATTCAATCCTATGTTTCGTCACTAAGTTCATTTTCTGCAATACTCGATTATGCCGTTACGCTTACGGGGAGTAAAACTAAAATTTTTCCTGCCTTCGCTGTTGCTCCAAATGGTAATTCCTTTACCTTAGAGCAGGTGAAGAATTTCATTAATACAATTCGAACAAAAGGATTTAACGGCACCGCAATCTGGTATTATTCCGATTTGATAAATTACTTTCCCGGTCTTAAATCCTCAGTTTTTAGCGATAAGAATTACCCTCCATTTTCCACTTATGATTGGCGGGAATATTACAGAATAAAAAAAATAAGTGACACAACATTTGTAAAAAAGCAGGGTTCGTGGACTACAAGCACCATTCCGGGTTACTCCGGTTCATCGGTTACAGCGCTAAAAGATTCCTCGAACAAGGTGCAATATTATTTTGATGTTCCAGTAACCGGATATTACGAAGTATATATGTTTAATGTAGTGGCTGTTAACCGAACAGACAGCGCCAGGGTACGAGTGTATTTTGACAATCGGGATACTGTATTGTACATTAATCAGAACCAGACAACTCAGAAGCGTTGGGTAAAGTTGGGAGATTTCCATCTTACCAAAGGAACAACTAAAGTCTTCGAAATAATAGCGGCGCCAATTGGTAATGGTACCAATGTTAGTGCTGATGCAGGGTTTATATCTCTAAATCGAAGACTTTCCCCTGTAGTAACGGATGCTTCGGAAAATAATTTTGATGTAAAAAAAAAGTCCAATCAAATTGAATTAAGCGCTTTTCCCAATCCGTTTAACTCCACTGTATTGATTGAATACAATCTTCCATTGAAAACAGATGCGATTATAACACTACACAACATTACCGGCGAAATATTACATAAAAGGAATATTTCAGCAGAAGAATCTGGAAGCGGAAAAATACAACTTGATACGGGAAATTTAGCCGGAGGTGTGTATTTTTGTAGGGTCGCTCAACTGTATAACTCATCGACAATTAAAATTTTATGATTGAAATAATATTGCACTAAACGGAGAAAAAAAATATGATAGCCCCAAAAAAATTAGCAATTCTCGTGGGTGGGGGTCCGGCACCTGGTATAAATAGCGTTATTGGCGCCGCAACAATTCGTGCGGCGATTGAAGGTATAGAAGTCTTAGGAATTCGTGATGGCTTTAAGTGGATAATGACCGGAGATATAAGTCATGTAAAAGAACTAACTATTCAAAATGTCAGCCGCATACATTTTAGAGGAGGTTCATATATTGGAATTTCCCGAAGCAATCCAACAAAAGACAAAAAATTATTAGAAAATACAGTAACTTCACTATTGCGCCTTAATGTAGATAAACTAATTACTATCGGCGGTGATGATACAGCTTATAGCGCTATGAAAGTAGAAGAGATGGCGGCCGGCAGAATTAGAGTTGTTCATGTTCCCAAGACAATAGACAATGATCTTGATCTGCCCCATGGTATTCCAACCTTCGGTTTCCAGACAGCCCGCCATTTGGGAGTGGAAATTGTTAAGAGCCTTATGGTTGATGCACAGACCACATCCCGTTGGTATTTTGTTGTAACAATGGGACGAAAAGCAGGTCATCTGGCGCTTGGAATAGGAAAAGCAACCGGAGCAACTCTTACTCTAATACCGGAGGAGTTTCCACAGGGACCGGTAAAGATGAATCACATTGTAGATATCATCGTTGGTGCAATGATTAAGCGTCTCAGCTATGGAAAGAGTGATGGTGTTGCTGTTCTTGCGGAAGGACTTGTTGAACATCTTGATCCTCAGGATCTACAGGATTTGGTTGAAGTTGAACGCGATGCTCATGACAACATCCGAATTGCAGAAATTAATTTTGGAGAAATTCTTAAAAGTAAAGTCCAGCAAAGACTTAAGGATTTTAACTTAAAGGTAACTATTGTCGCAAAAAACATCGGTTATGAACTTCGTTGTGCCGATCCAATTCCTTTTGATATGGAATATACACGAGATCTTGGTTTTTCTGCATCGCAATTCATATTGAATGAAGGAAATGCCGCGATGGTTTCCATACAGAATGGACATTTTGTGCCGCTGTATTTCAGGGATATACTTGATCCGGTTACGAATAAAACAAAGGTACGGATGGTTGATCCTGCGTCGGAAAGTTTTTACATTGCACGGAGATACATGTTGCGATTAAACGAAGCTGATTTTGAAGATCCGCATGAACTCGCTAAATATGCCGCTACTTGTGGTATCTCACTTGAAGATTTCAGAAAGCAATTTTTCTATCTTATAGAAAATGATATGCTTTACCGTAACATCAAAAGTGGAAAAATCAAATTAACAGGAGTTGAAAGTAATCTCGCCCATCAACCTTCCGGTAAACCTGATAGTGATGATATGGAAAGCGAATAATAGTTTGCAGGAAGCCGGACATTAAAATGTCCGGCTTTTTGCTATATTGTACACGGATTGCAGGCTTTTATTATCGTCAACCAACTTTAGAACTTTAAATTAAATTTATTAATATTTAGTGATTTCATCAAGAGTTGTACTAACATTAGCTTTTGCTCTCTGGGTATCTATCATTCTTTCAGCTCAGCAAATAAACTACAATAAACTAAAGTTTGCCCACGGTTTTTCACTTCTCAACTGGCAAAGTGAAGACGGACTACCGCAAAATTCAATACTTTCCTTATTTCAGGATAAAGATGGATATTTATGGTGCGGTACACAACATGGATTAGTACGCTTTGATGGTTATTCCTTTACAAGTGTAACAGAGGATAAACAATTTATAAGTAATGGAATATCTAGTATAATTCAGGATCGTGATGGATCTATCTGGATTGGAACACTTGGAGCAGGTATAATTATTCTGCGGGATGGAATATCAAAATCATTTAAAGGGAACTCCCAATTAAAGAGTAATTACATTAGCTGTATTGAAAAAACTAAGAATAATGAAATAATCGTCTGCTCAAATAAAGAAATCAGATTATTCTTGGGAGATTCCAGTAGAAGTCTAAGTTCAGAGTTGAATCTTCAGGAGCAGTTATTCACGATACAGTGTATTGACAAGAACGGGAAAATTTGGATAGTAGGAGAACAGGAAGGATTATTTAGCTTTCAGGAAGGTAAATTAAGCAAGGAGACTCATCTTAATAATAAATTTCAAAGCATCCGAAATTTCTACTGGGTTTCTGATACAGAATACATTTTGATTGATTCAGGGAGATTAGTAAAGTATTTTCCAGAGGAATCCAGGTCGGTAAAAATCGAAGGAGCAGCAAATTTAAATGTCAGAAAAATTGCATTAGATCAGGACGGTAATCTCTGGATAGCCGGAAATAACAAAGGGTTGTTCCTGCTGAAAGATCAAACTCTTATTAAATTTCCCTCCGGAGATGGCGTAATTTATAACCTGCTTTCTACAGTTTATTGTGATAAGGAAAATAATGTTTGGGTGGGCTCTCTGGAAGGTGGGCTTACAAAAATTACACCGGGTTTCTTAAAAACTGTTTCACAAACCGATGGCTTGAGTAACGAATTTGTGTTTACTATCGCAGAGGATAAAAGAGGTACTCTTTATATAGGTACCTATGGAGGAGGTCTCTTTACATTCGATGGGAGAAGGGCAAAAAGCCTCAATTTCAGTGGTAATTACAAGGGAACCGGAATAATAAGAAGCCTGATATTTGACAAAACTGGAAATCTGTTTATTGGGACCTATGGTGATGGGATATTTATTGGCAAAGATGGAAGATTTATCAGATACACTAAGAAAGACGGTCTCACAAATAATTTTATTTATGCTCAGGTATTCGATAACGATGGAAACCTGTGGATAGGTACTGCAGAAGGTTTGGTAAAATACGATGGAGTCAGATTCAAAAAAGTTATAATTGGTCCCGGATTGGATAGTTTGTTCATAAGGGCATTAACATTTGACAAGGATGGAGGTCTTTGGATTGGTACAGATAGAAACGGAGTGATTTATTTAAAGAACGGTCAGGTAAAAAAATTTACCTCTGCAGATGGATTGGCGAGCGACTACATTCGATCATTATACATCGACCGTGAAAATACTTTATGGATATGTTCCGGAGCCGGGTTAACATATTTAAAGAATGGGAAAATTAAGAACATTAAGGAAAAAGACGGACTTATCGATAATCTTATTTATCAGGTAATTGAGGATAAATCCCGTAATTTTTGGATAACCTCCAACAAAGGCATTATTCGAATTTTACAAGATGACCTGAAGAAATACATTTCCGGTCAATCAAAGGAGATTGCTATAACAATTTTTAACAGACTGGATGGTATGCTTTCAAGTGAGTGTAACGGTGGTAATACTCCGGCCGGTATCTTATTGAAATCGGGTGAAATTGCAATACCAACACTTAAGGGATTAGTTCTCATAAATCCGGAAAAGGAGTTTGAAGGCACCTCATTTCCTGTTATAGTATTCGAATCTTTATTTGGTGATGAGTTTAGTTATCCCGTTCAAAAGAACATCTCGATTCCACCCGGTGTAAAGCGGCTTGAAATAAATTTTAATTCACCATCATTTCGGGATCCACGAAAAATACGCTTTCGATATAGAATAAAAGAACAGGATGAGGAGTGGATAAATCTGGGAAACTCGAGAAAAATAGTTTTTAACCGTTTAGGTTCTGGCGAATATACCCTTGAGTTGACAAGCACTAATCAAGCTGGTCAGTGGAATATAACACCGGTTCAGCTACACTTTACTATCGAGCCCTATTTTTATGAAACAAAAGCATTCTACTTTTTTATAGTATTAGTGATCCTCGTTATTGGACCTGCAATTTATATTTACCGGGTAAGAAGACTTGAAAGACAAAAAATTGAGCTTGAAAAAATTATCGAAGAAAAAACCAGTTCGTTAATAGTTGAAAAAGAAAAAACGGAGAAAGCTTTGCAAGATGCAAATACCGCTAAAGAACTTCTTGCAGAAAAAAATGAGGAGCTTACAGAGGCGAACAGACAGAAAACAAACCTTATTGATATTGCTGTCCATGACCTTAAAAATCCATTACATGCCATAAGAGGATTTTCTCAGCTAATACTTGAAGAAGTTGATGACCAAAAAGAAAGGGAATCGATAGTTGGCCATATAAGAAAATCAACTGATATTATGCTCGAAATCATTAACAATTTGTTAAAGTCTTCTGCAATTGAAAGCGGTAAGATTGATTTGAATAAAACTGAATTTGATGCCTCTGAATTAGTTAAAGAAATAATCCAGAGACATTTAATACACGCTGGTGAAAAGAATCAGCAGATTTTGTATTCAGGTACTGAAAGTGGTATCGTGTATAATGATCGTGAGAGATTAGGAGAGATATTGGATAATTTAATTAGTAACGCTGTTAAATACTCTCCGGGCGGAGCCAAAATTGAGACTGGCTTTATGCTTTTGAAGGAAGGTTATAAATTTTTCGTAAAAGATGAGGGCCCCGGATTTACGGAAAATGATAAGAAAAAAGTATTTGGAAAATTTCAAAGATTATCAGCTCGTCCAACCGGAAACGAGCACTCAACAGGTTTAGGCCTCTCAATAGTAAAGGATTTAGTAAAACTCACCGGTGGACATATTATTTTGGAAAGTGAAAAAGGAAAAGGGGCTTTATTCACTGTGGAATATATTAGCAATAAATAAAGTCTTTAGAAGATATAATTAAATAAATATAAAATGAAGCAGGAGAAATGGTACCATCGACGGGATTCGAACCCATGACCTCTTGATCCACAGTCAA
>CAYTLQ010000241.1:0-4762 GCA_964438715.1 uncultured Ignavibacteriaceae bacterium | reverse complement strand
CCTTCCATACATGCTTTGAAAAGTTGTAATTGGCATAACTATATAATTATCGCGGCTTTGCCCGAAAAGTGAGGGTTGAGCTTCAAGAACTCCAATAACCCTAAGCGGTTTTCCATCAACACGAATTTCCTGCCCGACAGGATTCATACCACGGAACAGCTTTTCAACTAATTCGTTACCAAGTAAACATACATTTGAGGAATACTGCACATCGGTCTCACGGAGGTCGCGTCCATAATCAACATTCCAGTTGTTTGTCTTCATTGCATCTACTGTAATACCGGCAACCTGAATATTCGGGTTTGTTTCCTGATTACCAAATTTTACAACTTTACCAAACTGCCACTGCTCAGCGCCAATATACATAGCTTGCTTCAGCATATCCTTTAACCGATAAAATTCTTCCATCGTTATATCGGGTCTGTTTCGGGAACGATTTCTTGGACCCATCTGAATATTTTCCCATTTCTGTATCTGAAATGTGTTTTTATTCAATTGGGAGAATCCCGTTTCAATACTTTTTTGCAGCATCGTAATAATTGTCATAATAACAATTATCGAAAAAATTCCGACGACAACACCAAGAATTGTCAAACTTGCACGCAGTTTATTACTGCGCAGCGATTGTACCGATAGAGCAAGTGTTTCTCTTAAATCCATTATTCATACCTCAATGCTTCAACCGGATCTAATTTAGCGGCAGTATATGCAGGTGCAAGGCCTGCCACAATACCGGTAATTAATGAAATTACAATGGCAAGTATAAATGCACTGTATTGGACTGAAGTTGGCAGAAACCTATCAACAACCAATGAGAGCAGTATTGCGATAATTAATCCAATCATACCGCCAAGCAGACAAATAACGGAAGACTCAAGAAGAAACTGTATCAAAATAGTGCGGCGTTTAGCGCCAATGGCTTTTCGTATTCCGATTTCTTTTGTACGCTCTTTTACCGACACAAACATTATATTCATAATGCCGATTGCACCAACAAATAAGGAAAGTCCGGTGATGAACAATCCGGCTATTTGTATTACTCCCACTACCTGGTTATAATTATCCATCAAGCCTTCTGATTGATTAATACTGAAATTATTTTCCTCATTCCACGAAAGACCACGGATTTTGCGCATAATTCCCTCCGCCTCCTCCTTGGTCTCTTGTACCATAGCAGGACTCTTCGCCCGAACATTTATTGTTATAGTGCGGAAAGACTGATTAGCAAAGTTTTTAAAGATTGTACCTATAGGAACAAAAACCTGATTATCGGGATTAAATCCACCGAGAATAAAACTTCCCTGCTCTGCCAGAATACCAACAACCTTGAAGGTTTGTCCACCAATTTTAATATCCCTTCCGAGACCGTTACCGGTAGGGAAAAGTTTTTTTGCTACTTCACTTCCAACAACTGCCACATAACGGGAACCTCTTGCTTCTATTTCGTTGTAAAATCGGCCCATTTCGAAGGTAAAATTTGTTGTCTTCAGATAATCAGCATTAGAGCCATTAAGAAACACATTCTCAACGGTATTATCTTTAGATTTTATTGTCTGCCTTGAATTGGTTACCGGAGCAACTGCTATTGGAAGCTGCGCCATCGATTTAAATTTCTCATAATCCTCCATAGTTATAATTGGCCGATTCCGGATTTTCCACCAATCTTGATTGGAAAACCAAGCCCATTTATCTATGTAGAGAACATCGGAGCCGAGAGCGCTTATTCCATTCTGAAATGAATTATCAATTCCACGGATTGCTGTACTCATAAGTACCACCGACGATACCCCAATAACAATGCCGAGCATAGTGAGAATTGCGCGGATTTTGTTCGCCAATATTGCACGCAGTGCAATTGAAAGCGATTCTTTGAATTCATTGAGAAACAGGCTCATTTTTACAACTCAGTAATAAATTGTTTCTTATACTTTGACGGTATTTTTCTTTATCTCGGGTATGTATCTGTTTTCTACCCGTTCATCGTGTTCAATGTAACCATCTTTAATGCGTATTATTCGCGCCGCGTGCTGAGCAATATATTCTTCATGTGTTACGAGAATTATGGTATTTCCTTTCGAGTGGATTTCATGAAAAAGCGACATAATCTCTTCACCGGTTTTCGAATCCAGATTTCCTGTGGGTTCATCCGCAAGAATAATTGCCGGATTAGTGACAAGTGCGCGCGCTATCGCTACCCGTTGCCTCTGTCCGCCGGATAATTCATTCGGCTTATGATGAATGCGATCGCCCAGACCGACATTTTCCAATGCCTGTCTCGCTCGTTCTTTCCTCTCTGAAGAGCTGACACCTGCATAAATTAACGGTAACTCAACATTATGAAGAGCATCCGAGCGAGCCAGCAGATTGAATGTCTGAAAGACAAATCCGATTTCTTTATTTCGAATTGCGGCGAGTTCATTATCTGACATCAAACTTACATTGTTTCCCTTAAAATCATATTTACCGGTAGATGGAGTATCGAGGCAGCCCAACATATTCATCAAAGTCGATTTACCGGAACCTGATGGACCCATAATTGCCACATATTCATTTTTATCTATTTTCAGACTCACATCTCTCAGAGCGTGAACCTCGACATCACCTATCTTATATACCTTTGCAATATTTTCGATATTAATAATATTCATAAATTTACCTGTGTTTGGCTATGAGTGGTAAGTTACTACTTTTTGACCTGGAAACGATCTTTCTTGTTTTCAACTTTAACAATCGAGCCTTCTTTTAACTCTCTTGAAATAGCCCTGTAGCTTCCGGAAACCACTTCTTCACCACCGTTAAGCCCACTCAATATTTCAATATAATTATCGTCCGAAATGCCCGTTTTCACCGGAACTGTTTTTGCTTTACTGTCCGATATAACAAACACGATTTCCTCCGGTTCTTCGGTAACTTGCTTTTTCCCGTTATTCACCTGCAGAACTTCATCTCCTTCTCCACCTTCACCCATAACCATCATTCCTTCTTCCCGGCGGGCAGTTACACTGGCTATAGGAACAGCTAGTACATTTTGTTTAGTTTCTGTTTCTATTATTGAATTACAAGACATACCCGGTCGCAGATTTTTATCGAGCTCTACTAATTTAATTCGGACTTCAAAATTTATTACCTGATCCTGTGTTCCGAGACCGGAGCTTTTAGCACTGTTGCCGATCTGACTAACTACTCCTGTAAATAATCGTTCACCAAAAGCATCTACTTTAATTCTGGCTGTATCGCCAATTGATATAAGAACAACATCATTTTCATCAACATCTACAATCGCTTCCATATTATTGAGGTCAGCAACTGTCATAATATTTGTTCCCTGGCTGAAACCGCTTCCAAGAACTCTTTCCCCTAGCTCTACATTCAGTTGAGTAACAGTACCCTCAATCGGGGAAATTATTGTGGTTTTATTAAGTTGTTCAATCGCCTCGCGAACAGAAGCTTCATTTTGAAGTACTAAAGCTTCGGTCGATTCATACTGTGCTTTCGATGAAAGATATTGACTTCTTACAGTCTCAAGTTCTGAATCACTGGCAAGTTTTTTGGCATGCAGTTCCTTAACACGGTTATATTCAGAACTAATCCTGTCCAACTCAGCTTTTCTCATGTTGAGGCTGGCTCGTGCAGACTGCAGATTTGCTTCAGCGCGTTCTTTTGCCGCAAGATAAACATCAGCCTTTATACGCAGAAGAACTTCGCCTTTCTTTACATATTGTCCCTCTTTTACCGGAAGGTACACTATCTCACCGGTAACTTCAGGTGTAATAACCACTTTAAATTCAGGGTCGATTTTACCGGTTGCAGATACGGTTTGCGTTATGTTCCGCTTTTCAACTTTTTCTGTCTGAACATTTACCACTTCATCTTTATTTCCCTGAAAAATTACCATCAGTATAATTGCAAGAATTATTACTCCAAGTCCGCCGAAGACATATAGTTTTTTCTTCGATTTTTTCTTCTGTGTAACTGCCATATTCAATACTCCTCTAAACTATTATTAATATTTGCTCTGGTCTAATTCTCCAAGCAGATACTGCATGGATTCCTTTAATTTCATATATTCATACTGTGCATTAATCAGGTTAGTAAGCGCATTATTGTATTCCGAATTTGCTATAAGCACATTGAGTAAGGTGGTTGCGCCAAGTGAGTACTTCTCTTCCTCAATCCTCCTGTTTTCTGCAGCAGCATTTACATTTTTCTGGCTTACATCAAGTCTCTTAAACGATGCTGTAAGGTCAAGAGAATTTTTCTGAATTGTTTTCTTGATCTCCCTGTTCAAATCATTCAGATCTATTTCCGAATTTTTAATATCAATCATAGCTAATTGAACTCTGTTTTCTACACTCCAGCCCGAAAAAATGGGAATGCTTAATGTAAGATTCGCCTGATAATTTTTTGTCGATTCATCTCCAAACAAACCTAAGCCCGGAGCGCTGACGCCAAATGAGAGTGAATTGCTTAATCGGGGATAATGACCCGCTTTTGCGATTTGTAATCCCAATTCTGCGTTAGCTAATGAAAGTTTTGCGCCTGCAACATCCGGTCGTTTTTGAAGTGCTTTGTTCACTAATGCCTGAATATCTTCGTAATTTTTCATCTCGCTTTCAAAGTCCTTCGTCTGCTCAACTGAAGGCTCTTCAAGTATATAGTCATCCAACACATCGAGTCCAAGATAAAAGAGAAAATTACTTTTTAAAGTTTCATAAGTATTTTTAGCGCGTATTACTTCCAGTGCTGCATTTCCGAGGCGTAC
>CAYTLQ010000240.1:0-4922 GCA_964438715.1 uncultured Ignavibacteriaceae bacterium | reverse complement strand
AAATTATAGATGAATATGATGCATCCGTTCTTTTATTTGGAGGACCGGAAGAGTTTGAGTTGAATTCGACGATAGTAAAAATTGCCGGGAGTAAAAAAATAATTATTGCGCAGATGAAAAATCTTGCCCGATCGGCGGCGCTGATTAAACGATGCAGTTTTTTTGTAACAAACGACTCAAGCCTCATGCATGTTGCTTCAGCAATGAAGCGAAAAGTAGCGGCAATCATCGGGCCAACAAATACCAATTATATTCACCCATGGGGAACGGAGTATAAAATTATTTCTTTACACCTTGAGTGTGCTCCATGTTTCTTTTACTCACCGAATCCATTAAAGTGTTCCCGTGATGATGTACAATTTAAGTGTGTACGGGAGTTAGGAGTTTCGAGAGTTATGGATGCAATTAAGCCGTGGCTCGGTTCTGAGTTAACTAATGAAGAAGAAAATGTTCTTCGGTTAATATGAATTAAGACTGAGGTTCTTCGAGAATCCGATTAATAAGCTCAACAATTTCCTGTTTGGTAAAGGGTTTGGAAATGTAATGTGTACAACCGGCTTCCAGGAAAATTTCTCTATCGCCAACCATAGCATAGGCAGTTACCGCAATAATAGGGGTTTGAGCATAACCGGGGATTTTTCTTATTTGCCTTGTGGCTTCCATTCCATTAATACCTAATCCTAAATTAATATCCATTAGAATCAGGTCGTAATTTTTTGAGGAGGCCATTTCTATAGCTGTTGGTCCATCGGGTGCATGCTCAACTGTGCAAATATTTTTAATAAAATAACTGATAACATCCTTGTTTTCAGTATTGTCTTCTACCAGAAGTACATTAGCCAGCTTTTTATCAGATTTTGCGGTCGAATTGGACATCATTTTTCAGATAATTAAAACTTCAAAAACCTTGTATAATATAATAATAGGTATTTTTACCCGCAACAATCACTTTGGGCATGGGATAGTAATACCGTTTAATGATGAAAAGAAAGTGACTGAAGGTATTCAAGGTCAATCTTCCAGACATTGGAAATACTTCTGCCGAGAAAAAGCTCTGCAAGTTCGTGAAATCGTTGTGGATAGTCGCTTACATAAAATTCGCAACTACCTTCTGCTGAAGAGTTTGTCCTGAGCCCTATACGCTCCAATTCCTGCCGTACCATATCCGCAGCGGCTACACCGGAGTCAATCAATGTAACTTCACTACCCATAACTTCCTGTATAATCCCGCTTAAAAGAGGATAATGCGTACAACCAAGAATAAGTGATGATACACCCACCGCTTTCATTTCACTCAGATATTCTTCGGCGATGAGACGCGTAGCCGGATGGTTAATCCACCCCTCTTCAACTAAAGGTACAAAAAGCGGGCAGGCTTTTTCAATTACTTTTTTTCCCGGATTTGCAGTTTTTACTGCACCGGAATATGCTTTATTCGTAATAGTTGCAATTGTTCCGATAATTCCCAGGGTTCCTTCCGGTGCTACCTTCAAGGCATATTTTGTACCTGCCTCAATCATTCCAATTACAGGAACATTGAAATGCTTTTTTAATTCAGGAATTGCTACCGATGATGCAGTATTGCAGGCTACTACAATTGCTTTTACATTTTTATTTATCAGGAAACGGGCATTTTGTAAAGAGTACTCAATAACAGTTTCATTCGACTTCGACCCGTAAGGCACCCGTGCAGTATCACCAAAGTATATTATCCGTTCATTAGGAAGAGCGGAGATAATCCTTTTAACAACGGTAAGTCCTCCGATTCCGGAATCGAACACTCCTATTGGTTTTTCTTTTTCCATGAAATTCATTTGCTAAAGTATCTTTTGAATTGCTGACCGCAATTCACTTTCAATGAAATGATAAAAATTTTTCGATACCCGTTTTTTATGCCGATCTAAGACATAGAAGGCATCAATAATTTCATCACCCTGCGTTGTAATCTTTGCGAAGTGAATATTGAGACCGAGTTCATTCATTTTTCTCGTTACCTGATAGAGAAAGCCAAGTCGGTCAGGCGAGAATAAATCAATGATCGTATATTTTTCATGTTCTTCGAATTTTACCCGAACATTACCTGTTTTTTTAAACAATTTGTTTTCTAATCTTTTCCATCGGGATTTCATATTTTTTATTTCTGCGCCGATCTGCATCATTCCGGATATTACCGACTCCATATCGTCGCGAATTTTCTGGTATCGCGATGGTTCAATTTTTTTGTTTGTGCGGAAATCTGTTATGTTAAAATTATCTATTACCATACCGTCGTTACGGGTAAATATTCTCGCATCGTGTATATTCACATCATTGATCGCAAAAACCCCGCAAATTTTTGAAAGGAGATACGGTGAATCATCAGTTATGATAGTTACATTGGTATAAAGTTCGGACTCTTTAAACAAAAGTGAGATTTTCTCATTCAACCTGATTTTAAGAATATGACTTGTGATTTCTTCATCAGTAAAGTGAGATACATATCCGGGATCACTGAAACTATTGATATGATCAGTGATATGCTCCGGTGAAACATCCTGAGAAAAACTGACAAGTTCTTCAAGTGATATTGGCGCTTTAAGCAGTTCCTCGCCGGAAATTTTATCAACCAGCATCGCCTTTGTTTTTCTGTAGAGTTCGTTGAGTAATTCTTGTTTCCAGTTGGTCCAAAGAGCAGGATTTACAGCGGAGAGATCGGCATAAGTTAAGAGGAAAAGATGGTCAAGCTGTTCAGTGTTGGTAAATCTTGATGCAAAGCTATTTAATGTATCGGCATCGCTGAGGTTTCTTCTGAAAGCGACCTGCTCCATCACCAAATGATTTTTAATCAGAAATGTGACCAATTCAATTTCCGGTTCCTCATAGCCCATTCTGTCTAAATAACCGGGAGCAATTTCTGCACCAAGCAGTGCATGGCCGCTGATACTCACCGGTTTTGCAATATCATGAAAGAGAAGAGCAACATATAACAAATCCCGTCGTGGAAGGTTCCTGAAAACATTACCGAGAACGGAATCAGACTCCTCAAGTTTTTCCACATTTTCGATTGTTTTCAAAGTGTGTTCATCTGCAGAATAAGCATGATAGACTCCATGCTGAATAAATCCGCTGAGATCTGCAAAATGCCGAATAAGTTTGGGAAGTACTTCCAATTCATTAAGCGCAATTAAAGTACTGCCAACATTTTTGTTAAGTCCTAAAATTTTTCTGAAATACAAAAGCGCTTCAGCATTATTCTCGTCAAAGCTATCGAGAGATTCAACAATAATATTCCGTAGATTTTCATCGAAATACGCTTTATGTAAACCTCGGAAATAAAATGCTTTCATTATTTTACCTGCGGAAAGTACAGAGGTATCTGTTACCGATATTATATCTCCTTTAATTTTCAGGGTAGAATCAATATCAATAGCAAGGTTATCAGGTGGGGTAGGAAAGAAAATCCGTTTTATGCGTTTGAGGAACGATTTTGTGAAACGGTGAATTGTATTTGAAGCGCTGAAATATTCCCGCATATATGCCAAATAAGCATCTTTACCTTTGTACCCCAGAGCTCCGGCAATGTAAATCTGATCGTCGAACTCCAATCTGTCGTTTTTCCGATGATGTTTGATATGCAAGAAATTCCGTGATTGTAAAAGGAAGGAATACGCGGCTTTTAATCGTCTGACTTCAGCAGGCGAACTGATATTATTTTCCTCAACTCTATCTAAAAAAGCGAATGAATGGAAGACTTTATTTTCAGGATAAATAATTTCTTTTTTCTCTAAAGCAAAGAGCCATTCGAGCAATTGAAAATCACGCAGGCCGCCAGCGCTGTTTTTAATGTGGGGTTCAATAACTTTTGGAGAAGATCCATATTTCTTATGACGCTCTTCAAATTCACTTATGAAATCTGTAACAAGTTTTACCTGTAATTCTTTCGTAAGGACATTTTTCAATTCTTTTTGCCATTCCGAATAAACATATTTATCACCGCAAATAAAACGCGTTTCAAAAAATTGAGTAAATGCCTGAAGGTCGGATAATGAAAATTTGTGAATATCCGATATTTCTCTCACAGTCTGTGATGCCTCGATTCCCAGATCCCAAAGTGTAGTAATAAGATGCTTAATTTCATTAAGAGCATCATTAGTTTTCAGTTTATCTGTAGGAAGAAGGAACATAATGTCAATATCGGAGTATGGAGAAAGTTCTCTCCTACCGAAACTGCCGGTAGCACAAATAGAGAGCGGTAAATCGTGTGAGGTGTTCGACAGAATAACTGATTCTATCAAGTTGGTATAATCCGATGAGAAAGCTACCGAATCTTTTTTGAAGAGATAGTGTTGTAGCAGAGATTCTTTTTGCTCAAGAAAGTTACCGGTAACGGAAGGGGAGTTTTCCATTATTTCAAATCGGGGTAAGATGGATTATTGTACTCCGCAACAATTACTGAACTAATGCCGCCCCGAACATTAAACTCGGCAGTAAGACGCATAAAACGAGGTTTGCATATCTCTACAAGATCTTCGAGAATTTTATTTGTAACGCTCTCAAAGAATATCCCATCGTTGCGATAGGAATTGTAATAAAATTTTAATGATTTTAATTCGATACAAAGTTCGTCGGGGATGTATTCAAGAATCATTGTAGCAAAGTCGGGCTGACCGGTTTTAGGGCAGAGTGAAGTGAACTCCGGTGCTGTATGGATTATTCTGTAGTTTCTGCCCGGATAAGCGTTAGGGAAAGTTTCAAGTATTTTTAATTTATCGTTCATAATTACCTTAAATAATCGGGAATAGTTTCGTAGGGAATTGGGTCGGCAACTCCTGCGGCTTGAAATCCTCGTAATCGGAATGCGCAACTATCACATGTTCCGCAGGCTAAGGCTTCGTTTTTATAACAAGACCAGGTAAGATGAAGCGGCGCATTCAGAGCAATAC
>CAYTLQ010000239.1:0-4362 GCA_964438715.1 uncultured Ignavibacteriaceae bacterium | reverse complement strand
AGGATATTCTGTGGTAAAGTAACAATTATCAATATAGAGGAAGCCCCCCTCTAATAGGTAATTAGTCATCTCCGATACAAATGTTGAATTGAAATCAGGGATAAGACCGTTTCCGAATAGAAAGAGAATTTTCGATTTCTTAACTGTTTCCTCTTCAATTGTTCCGATAAGATGCTTCCATTTTTGATTTGTATTTATTGCTGAAAAATCAATGAGATGCGGTGCCGCCAATGGAACCGGATCCCATGGATCTGCAAAAGTAGAACGACCCGGTTCAACAGTATATTTCAATTGTCCAATAGTGAACAGTACCGAAGAACTGTCGGAAGCATCAGATTCATTTTTTCGTTTTAATAATTCCTCTTCTTTTACGGGGACCTGTTCAAAATAGAATGTTAAGTCCTTAAATTCACTCGGCTCATTGTTTTCATCGTACGAAAGTATAAAATTCTTGATTGTAACTTTCATTTTACTGATTGACTCCACAATCGGGTCAAACACAATCAGTCCTTCCCTGCTGTCGCCTTTATAAATTGGCTTCCCGAAACTCAACATTGTTCGGCGGGCAATTCCCATTCTGGTCTCATAAACATCATCCTGAACGCCGGCACTGCCTTTTCTTTTTTGGTAATATTCCTCAATACTGAAATTTTTTGCGTTCTTCTTTTCCCGAGCATAAGCCTTAAATTTGTCACCTCGCTCTGTTTCCAAAATTGCCAGTTCCGGATCAATATTAATTTTAGTGCTGGTATAATTATATATAGAAACCTTAAAGACAGTAAAACGCAAAGGAGTATAACCAAGGGTTGGATCAATCCAGTTTGCATAAGTAAAAGGATTACCGCTAAATTCCCTGTCTTTCGATTCCTCAGGAAACTCAAAGGTATTTAACTGATAATCACTCATATACCGTACTTCAATCTTCCAGTTCTTAGCATCATAAATCATAGCCTGACCATCAGCAGAAATAGAGTAACCGGAATCTTTCATTAGCCGCAGATTAACCGGATCGGGCATAATGGTTAGTTCAACTCTGCCGGGCGGAAGAAAAATATAATGATATATTGAATCACAGCCGGAAAGTACTATAGAAGTTATTATAATCAGTAAAGCTTTTTTCAACATAAATTTGTATTTCGTTGTTCTGATTTCATTAATCCTGTTTCTTGTACTAAGCGAACAGGTACTGCGCCGGGAGCAAGTTTTTGCTGTAACACAATTTCCTGACCTTTATTAGAAGTAAGATATGTAGCGAATCCTTTTGCCAATCCCATATTAAGTTCCCTGACAAGAATGTAAACCGTTCGAGTAAGCGGATATAGGTTCTGGACATAATATCCCGGATGAGGCTCATAGTAAGTATCCCGAACGCCTGACTGAATTTCCGGTCCTAAAAATAGCGGCTTAACACTACTGCTATCATTTATCAGGGCACCTGCTGATACAAAACCTACCAATCCCTTACTTCCATTAACTCGTGAAATAATCTCTGATTCAGAATTTATTATTTCTCCTGCAGGAATTTCAGAGCCGGCGAAAAATTTTTGACGCAAATATTCGTTTACCGATGAATTTTTTCCGGGAATGAGCGGTTGAAGCAACTTCGATTCACCTGTCAAAAGTCTCTTTATTTCCTGATATTCAATTGTTGTGTATGCTTCCTGAGAATTCACTATAAGGATAATTCCATCAAGACAGTATTTGAGCAACTGAACTTCTATGTTATTTTTTTTGATAAACTCTTTTTCCTCAAGATTCAGTTCTCTGCAAACAACTGCCAATTCAGTTTCACCATTCAATATTTTTGTAATAGCTTCTCTTCCTGTAACAGGTTTTATGCTAATTTTTGAATTCGTGTATGCAGTCATAAAAGAATCGGCAGTTTGTGTTATTAACTTAAAGATACCTTCATCTGCCACAGCATATAACTCACCAAAAGTGGCTGACTCCTTTTTTTCATCACAACCGAAAAACAATGCCGATATAAAAATAAAAAGACCGGCTGTTATCAGATTTTGACCTGATTTCAGGAGCCACGTCCGAAAATTTTCTTTATCTCTTCCCTTTCTTCATCACTTAAGGTTGCAACTGAATATCTATCAAGTTTTGCCAGATTCAGTTCATCAAGAATATCAACAAGCATTTTATATTTGCTTTTTCTGTCCAACTTAATAAGTATTACATTTTGTGCCCCTGATTTTCCCATATCAGTAAAAATGTTAGTCAATTCCTTCATAGAGAGCGGTTTTGGCGGTTCAAGTCCCTGACTAACATAAATTTGCTGATCTTCAGAAACACGAACGATAAAGAGATTCGACTCCTGTACTTCAGCTTTTCCACTGCCGGGAGGAAGCTTAATTTCCAGCGTCTGTGGTCTTCGGAACACAGTCGTGAGCATAAAAAAAGTAAGTAGAAGAAAAGCCACATCCACCATTGGCGTCATATCCATACGAATACCCATCCGCCTTTTTGGCCTGCCTTTTTTCTTTTTTTTATGACGGCTTTCGCCGCCGCCCATATCACCGCCGCCAGCCATCTACTTTCTCATTTTTTTGTTTTTGTATCGGGCATTTCAAGATTCGTAACCATTGAGAATTTTGAAATCGAATTTTTCTGCAATATTTCCATCACATCGGATACAACACCATATTCGGCATCTGTATCACTCTTTATTACAGTCTCAAGTTTCGGGTTAGTAATTCGTGCCTGAGTAACAAGGTCAAACAACCTGTTTAACTGAACTTCCATAGATTTTTTAGTCTTTGCATCTTCGCCGAATAACTGCATCATCATATACTGCGAATCAAAACCAATAAATACTCTACCTTTTTTCTCCACTGTAATTGTCATTACATTCGTCTCTGGTAGTTTAAGATTTGAGTGGGATTCAGGTAAAATAACTTCTACTTCTTCAGGCGGCCTGAATTGTGTTGTGAGCATAAAAAAAGTAAGCAAAAGAAATGCTACATCAACCATCGGCGTCATATCAATCCGGATATTTACCCGGGCTTTCTTTACTTTTGGCATATTTTATTTGTTACGCAAAACCTGAATGACATTATAAGCGGCTTCATCAACATTGTAAGTAAAGTTATCGACATTGTTAATGAAAACATTATACGCAACTATACCAAGTATTGCCACAAATAATCCGCCGGCAGTATTTACAAGCGCTTCAGAAATTCCGGTAGCCAGAGCGATTGCATCAGGTGCTCCTGCCTGAGCAAGCGCCTTAAACGATCTTATCATACCAATTGTTGTCCCCAGCAAGCCCACCATCGTTGCAATTGATGCTATGGTAGAAAGAGCGATAAGATTTTTCTCCAGCAAAGGTGTTTCCAACATTGTTGCTTCCTCAACAGCCCTTTGAACTTCAGCCATCTTTTTCTCTTCGTCTATCTGCTTGGGACTGTTCTGCAATTCAATATATCTAGTTAATCCGCTACCGATAATGTTGGCTACAGAACCCGTTTGCTCTTTACATGCCTGGTAGGCTTCTTCAATTCTGTCATTGCGTAAATGATCTAATACGATTTTAAAGAACACAGCATTAGGTTTTTTTCCGCTTACCTTACGGAGTGAAATAGTTCGTTCGATGATAATTGCAAAATCCATAATTGAAAGTGCGATAAGCAATGCTACAAGCGCTCCTCCTGTATAAACCTGTCCCATGAGGTTCAATGGTACCTCCCTGCCAACTCCGTCTTTAAAGTTTGCCGGGCTGCCGAGAATGAAGAAATATATTAGAAAAGCAACAATTAACGAGATAAGTGTAAGTACCACGATAAATAACGATTGCTTCATTGATGTTCACTCCTGATATTCGTATCTCTTTTACAATTAAAACTTACTTTTGATTTGCGAGCCGTTCCTTTTCACGGTTACGGTCTATTATTCCGCCCTTTTGTGTACAGGCAAATACTACTACATTTAAACCGAATTGCAACTGCCTGACATTATCAATGGGTCCGCCGGCTGAACTCGGATTTCTCGGCCATGCGCCCCATGCTTTACAATATCCTTTACTGCTCAGTAAAACAGCCAGCCTTCCGTTGAGAAAAATTCCTTCCAGATAATTATATTTTTCTTTATACGGATGATTTGGATTAGGTCGCATCTGATCTTCGCCTGTTGGGGGACCTGAGAAATCCTCCCAGCAATGATACAACCAGTGACTATTAGGTATTTTTTCCCACTGAGCATCATAACCTAATGCCTGCTCTATGTAATCTCTCGTTTTGGTATTGAATGCACCCCACCTGGCTGCATATCCGTCATCAACAAAAAGAAACCCGCCGTTACGAAGATATTTTTCTAGATTTTTAATTTCAACTTTTGAAAAATCGGGAGCCGCTTCTGAAC
>CAYTLQ010000238.1:0-4427 GCA_964438715.1 uncultured Ignavibacteriaceae bacterium | reverse complement strand
TTTAAAACAAAATGCTGAGCTGAGCAAATTTTGAAGGATAACATAGGTAGAGTAGGAAAAATTGCGTTACTAATAATACTATTGTTTACCCGGTCACTAATTGCTCAGGTTCCGGAAATGAGATACTATAACGGAACTTATTATGAGTTAAGCAATTGCAATCTATTATTATCTGTGGACAAAATTCTTGTATCAGCAAAAAACAATGACAAAGAAATTTTTGTTAAGGGATATAAAAGTTTGTTTAGCTCACCATCAGAAAATTATCATCTTGTAACTTCAATCCAGTTTCCTGAAGAATCTCCACTGCATATAATCATTTTGTTACTTAATAACAGTGGAGAGATAATACACTCCGACTCACTCCACTCAGCTTACGATTTACCTCACCCATTATTTGCAGTTGATAACATTGGTACAATCGGAATTTTTGATTACTCAAGAGGAGTACTTGTAACGCTACGGTCAGGTAAAAGAGATACGATTGAATTAGACAATATTGATTTTGAAATGGAAAGAACTGCATTCTTTAAATCTGTGGAAGAGGGCTTTATAGGTGGTACAAGTGTTCAGCCTGTTCTTTTTGGTAGTGAAAGGAATAATGTAGTGCTTTTTTCTTTAAACAGTAATAAGAAAGAGTTTTACCAATCAAACCTGAATGCTGAGGGGTTGGCCGCTATTGAAACTGCCGGCAAATATATATTTGTTTCAACTTATACGCCGAAAATGTTGGGTGTTAAATATTCGACAAAAGTGTTTAATGCAGTTTTAGAGGAAATTAAAAGTTATGAGCAGGCATTTCACTCGGTAACCGAACTTAACGGTACTATTGTTGCAGTAAGTGAAACAGCGGTAATACTACTTGATAGTAGATTAAATCAGTTAAGTACATTAACTCTTCTAAGCGGAGAAAAAGCTCAGATTATAAAGTCTTTAAGTAAAAACCGGGTGATGTGTTTGTTTCAAAAAGACAACAAATATTTGCTCAAAAGCTTAAAAGGTAGTAACTTTGATGAATTTGTTTGGGAGTCAGTTGATTCCTTCGATGAACGACCGGGGTTATCAGTTCTCTCAGGCAAATTACATATAACAAATAAACAAAATACGATTATCATTAACTAATGATGAAAGACCCTTATAGCGCGGAGGCACAGATATGATAAAACCGTTTCAAATTATAAGGCTCTTCATTTTGGTATTAGTTCTATCCACCATTGCAATCGCACAAAGCGGAAAGATTGCTGGACGAGTTACCGATGCCACAACAGGTGAAGGGTTACCATTCGTAAATGTTATTCTTGTCGGAACCACACAAGGCGCTGCAACAGATCTCGACGGATATTATACAATCCTTAATGTCCGACCGGGTACATACGAAGTAAAAGCTTCGGCAATCGGCTACAATGCAGTGACAGTAAAAGATATCAAAGTATCAATTGACCTTACTTCAAAAGTAGATATTCAACTTGGAGAAACATCAGTGGTACTTACTCAGGAGGTTGTTGTTGTTGCCGAGAAACCACTTGTTACAAAAGACCTCACTGCTTCCACTGCCATTGTTGGCGCTGATGATATCGCAGCGCTTCCGGTAACCGAATTTCAGGAAGTACTCCAATTAAAAGCCGGTATAGTAGGAGGTTCGGTTCGCGGTGGCAGAAGAGGTGAGGTGGTTTATGCCATTGATGGTGTTCCTGTAACAGATGTTTATGACGGCAGTACCGTTGTAGATGTGAATGCTAATTCTATTCAGGAGTTACAGTTTGTTTCCGGAGCATTTAATGCTGAGTACGGAAAAGCTCTCTCGGGATATGTTAATATTGCTACAAAGGATGGTGATAATACATTTACCGGATCGGTGACTGTTTATGCCGGAGATTATTATTCAACCCGCACTAATATCTTCAGGGCAATTGATAAATTCGAGCCTATAAATATTCGAAATCTTGAAGGAACATTATCGGGCCCGATTATTCAAAATACAATGTATTTCTACGCAAATATGCGATATATATATTTCGGTGGCTGGCTGAATG
The DNA here is from genome assembly GCA_964438715.1 of uncultured Ignavibacteriaceae bacterium. Taxonomy (GTDB): domain Bacteria; phylum Bacteroidota; class Ignavibacteria; order Ignavibacteriales; family Ignavibacteriaceae; genus CAYTLQ01. The sequence goes on along the minus strand of CAYTLQ010000238.1, from coordinate 2,394 downwards.
GCAAACGGGTTTTTGACCCCTGGAATATTACTAAAAATCTTGGAGCTGACCAACCAATTGAGAGTCGTTATGAAATTCAAAAAACCGGTAATGGTGAAATCGTTCCGATGAATTGGAATGAGAAAGTATATGGACAGGGAAAGATTACTTACCGTTTGATACCTGAAATAAAACTATCCTTTAATTACATATACGATCGCGTCCGTTATCGGGATTATGATCATTCATTCGCGTACAATCCGGATGGAGACTTTAAAAAATTCCGATGGGGTAACTCTAATATCTTAGGGATGACCCATACATTGGGCTCATCTACATTTTATCAGTTAAACTTATCTTACTTCTTCAAAAAATTCCGTCAGTATGTTTACCCCGACTTTGATAACCCCCATTATACTCACAGCCTCCTCCTGAATCAGCAACCTGTCGATGTGCCCAGTTTCAGAACAGGGGGCACACAAAGTTCACATTTCAAAAGAACTACTTCTACTTTTGGTGTGAAATATGACATTACCTCACAGGTAACACAAATTCATCAGGTTAAGGCAGGTGTGGAATTCAACAGACATAATTTATCGTTTGATAATATCAATCTTTTACAACCTATAGGTATTCCTGACCCGACTGTTTCCGGTAATCCTTTTGTAACTCTCCGTGTTCCTGATCCGAATAATCCTGATGAAAATCTTGCAATTGACCTTTATAAGAGAAACCCGATGGAGTTTTCTGCTTATGTTCAGGATAAAATTGAATTAAATGAAATGATCATCAATCTGGGTATCAGGTTTGATTATTTTTCACCGGATGGAAAAGTGCTTGTAGATCCTTCCGATCCTGATGTTTATCATCCGCGAAAACCGGAAAATATTGCACTTAGTCTTGCACAACGAAAAGCAAAATGGTATAAAGATGCCACATCGAAGACACAGTTAAGTCCGAGACTTGGCGTTGCTTTCCCGATTACCGACAGAGGTGTTATTCACTTCTCCTACGGTCATTTTTTCCAGATTCCAAACTTTGATCTGCTGTACCAGAACCCGGAATATAAATTTGGTCAAGGTACTGAAAATCTTGGTATAGCCGGTAATCCTGACCTGAAACCACAGAGTACAATTAGTGGAGAAGTTGGTGTTCAGCAGGCATTTGGTGATGATATTTCGATTGATTTAACTGCATATTTCCGCGACATTAGAGATCTCGCAGGTACGAGAGCAGATGAAATTACAATTTTTGGCGGAACTTCACGGTATTCCCAAATTGTAAACAGTGACTTTGGATTTGTAAAAGGAATAGTGTTTACAATTACCAAGCGACTCTCTGATGGCTGGTCGGCAACAATTGATTATACATTACAGTCTGCAAAAGGTAATGCATCTGATCCAGCCGCAACAAGAAATCAGTTAGCCGGCGGTGCTCAACCGGAAATTCAGCTTATCAGATTGGATCAGGATCAGACTCATACAATTAACATGACTTTTGCCTATGCTTCGCAGGATGACTGGGGATTCAGCCTTATAGCCAGCTATGGCAGTGGTTTCCCATATACCCCAACTCAGTCACTCAATATTTCCTCGTTACTAACAAACAGCGAAATTAAACCTACTTATTTTAATACAGACTTTAAAGCATATAAAGACTTTAAAATAAGTGACTACAAGATGGGTCTCTTCCTGCGGATATATAATATTTTCGATTTGAAAAATCAGGTAGGTATCTACAATGATAGTGGAAGCGCTGATTTTACTCAAGAAGAGCAGTTGAGAAGGGCTCAGAATTTACCCGAATTAGTAAACAGTCTTGATGAATATTACCGTAACCCGACTTTCTACTCTGAGCCGAGAAGAATTGAATTGGGTGCAACGATTTATTTCTAAAGAAGAAAACGGAAAAATAAAGATGATTAGAAGATTAAGTTTTGTTTTAATAATGATTTTTTTTGCGGGAGGTATTGTTGATATACTCGCTCAGCAAAGAATAACTGCCCGAGGTTCAAGTACTTATAGAAAAGTTGGTGTTCATCGCGGCAATCAGGTAAGAACAGTATTTTCCAATTACGGAGTAATCGCTCAACCCGGCTCTCAAGGGCCTCGCGGAGCGTGGAAATATGATGAAAATGGGTATGTAGGTTATTGTTAACCAGGTGTTGGAGTGCGAATTCCTCTTAAAGACGTTACTGCCGATGGTATTATTGATACCATGTATTCCGTTGTTATAACTACTGTTGAAAGACCAGGGGGCGGTGAGTTTGCGCCTGGGGGAAAATTCTGTGGATTTGAGCCTATACCGGGTTTTGCTAACCCTACATTAAATGAAATTGGTAAGGGTGTCGCTCTGAATCATCAACCGGAGCCATGGCCCTTACAATGGCCTGATTATCCGACATGGACATATTCC
>CAYTLQ010000237.1:0-3474 GCA_964438715.1 uncultured Ignavibacteriaceae bacterium | reverse complement strand
GCTCTATAGAACGCTTTAATTTAAGATAGACATCCAATGCATTTGTCATAAGATTCCTATTTATTTGATTCATTATTATAAATCGCAATATATGTGCCATTTATTTCAATAAACATAGAATTGAACTTTTACCGTGGATTCAGGAAACCTGATCTGGTGTAAAATCAAATGATTTTAACACTTTTGGCTTTAGTAATATTCCCAATTGGCAATAAGTTAATCGAATTTGAAAGCTATTTATTTAAGAATGTATCCGATTTTTCATCCCTGTAGCAAGAGATATTAAGTTTTCAGATGTACAATATTTTTGTGAACTTATTTGGCTGAAATGAGGGTCATTACATCCTGGTTTTTTATTAAGAACCTTCAGGCACGATTAATGTGTGTAACTACATATCTTTTTATCGGTAGGGAAAATATTTAATGAATAATTTGGATTCAGAATTTAGGAAGTAAAAATTAGGTAAGGGAATAAAATAAGATTCAAACAATTTCTAAATTGTAATTTACTAAGGAACTGTTTTTTTTGCTTTTTTCAAAATGGAACGCCATTTTATAGAGTAACTGGTGTTTCTTATTAAATATTTATTGCTGTTTCGGGAATATTTAAATAAAGAAAAAGATCTATCACCCAAAAACAACAGAATCATCATATTAATATTTTTTTATTTTTCACTATGAAAGTATCGGCTATAGTTTCTACTTACAATTCGGAAGAGTTCATACGGGGATGCCTCGATGATCTGCTTAACCAGACTCTTTATAAGAAAGGAGAGCTGGAAATTATTGTAATCAATTCCGGCTCGCAACAAAATGAGGCGGTTATTGTTGAAGAATACATTGAGAAATATCCACGGATAAAAAACTTTATTACAGAGCGGGAAACACTTTATGCGGCATGGAACAGAGGTGTAAAACTTGCTTCAGGGATATATGTTACCAATGCCAATACCGATGACAGGCACAGAACTGACGGACTTGAAATACTGGCATCTGTTCTGGATGAGAAATCAAATGTGGGGTTAGTTTATGGGGATTGTCTGATAACTGAAATACCCCATGAAACTTTTGACAACAACAGTGCAAAGTCCGCATATATATTCCCTGAATGTTCAATAAGACAAGCTCTTACACGACAATTTTTCGGACCTCACCCGATGTGGCGCAAGGAACTACATGATAGAATAGGCTACTTCGATGAAAATTGCATTGTTGCAGGTGACTATGATTTTTTTATCCGCGCAGTTATAGAGGCGGGAGGCTATCATGTAAAAGAATTTCTCAGTCTGTATTGCCGCCGTAAGGATAGCGTTGAACGCGCAAATAAAGCAAAAAATATAAAAGAAATTGATGAGCTCATACGCAGATACCGGAATGAAATATCAATTGAAAAAATATATCCGGGTATTGAAAAATATAGATCTGAGAAACTGCTGTATTCAGTTTTATACAACGATTTAGCAATGCTTTACTGCGCCAGCATACCGACTTATGATATAGCCATTCAATTACTAAATTTTGCCGTAAACAACTTTGAACCTCTGCCGGAGATATTTAATAATATTGCGGTACTATTCAATAGCCTTGGCCTGAGGGAGGATGCCATTAATATACTTCAGAAAATATCAGGTTCAGGAAACCCAATTATTTTAGAAAATCTAAAATTACTTCAGTCGGGAGAGTCTGCACTCCGTTTACTTGAAATAAAGACAGGTTATCTAAATACTTTACCGCCGGTATTCTCAGGTGATTTGGAACTGCCTCTTGAGAAAGCAAAAAAAGTACAGAAACATTTGCAAGGCATTGAATCATTGTTATTTCTCCTGAAAGCTCAGTGGAAAGTACATCAGGGAGAATTTGCCGAAGCTCTTCATTTAGCGGAGGAATATAGAGTAAAAAGAGATTATTCAAAGTTTAATAAAATAGACCGCAGAAATAATAGCTCTGTTGAGTTGAGTGCTATTATTGTTGCCTATAAAACCGGCAAAGGATTAATAGATTGCGTTAACTCACTTCTTAGACAGACAAAAAAAGATTTTGAAATTATTGTTGTAGATAATGGCGGGAATGAAGATGTTTTGGAAGAGCTTTTGCGCACAGAGCTACTCTATATCATCCCGGGAGCTAATGTCAACCCTTCAGAGGGAAGAAATATAGGAGCATATTTTTCACGGGGTAAAATACTTTATTTCGTAGATGATGATGCAATTGTTGATAAAAACACTATTAATGCAATTGCTAAGAGCTATGCTCTTTTCCCAGACATTATTGGATTGCGTGGTAAAGTAATACCGAAGTCCAGTCAAGTGTTTAATCAACATGCAGGACATTATAATCTCGGTGATGATTTTCTTTATCTCTCCTACATGGATACTGAAGGAAATTCAGCAATTCTTCGAAATGAATACATATCTTTAGGCGGAATGAATCCTTTACTTTTCGGTGGAGAGGGATTTGAGATGAGTTATAGAATACAAAGGTCTTTTGGATTTGGCAGAATTCTCTACTCACCTGAAGTAGTTATCTATCACGACTATGCTGACTCTGTACAAAAATTTGAAAACAAAAGTCGCAGACATAATTTGATGAGGGAATTGCAGAAATACTTATCACCCGGTATTAATGATTTCAGGGAAATAGTTTATCAAAGAGCCATCCCCGGGAAATAACCCGATTACAAAAGGAAAAGGAAAAACATCAAAATACATCTTGTTATTGGTTTTCCTGTTGCTTCCTATGTTGTGGGTTTTACTCCTTGTGTAAAATTTGAGAATTTGATACCCGAAAGTAAGCAGGAGATTAATCTAGTTAGCTTTCAGTACTTCTAATGAATTTACTCTTAGGAGTAATCAAACACAGGTATATTATCCGCCTGAGAATATTTCTTGCAGAGGTAATGTTTAAAGAAAATGAATTGGCAGGTATAAAAAAAGCTGTCAGTTGAAAAACCGACAGCTTTTGCAAAATTTCTAATTTTTAATTTGAATAAATTAAGTCTTATCTGACGAGAACCATCTTTTTCGAGAAGAGCGGCTGATTGTCAGCAATCATCCTGTAAATATAAACTCCACTTGGTAAATTGTATCCGGAAGCAGTCATTCCGTTCCAGTCAACCTTGTACACGCCTGCATCGAGTTGATTATTTACCAGAACATTTACGAGAGAACCATCGATACTGTAAACTTCAATTCTTACCTCAGCACGCTTTGGAACGCTGAACTGAATTAAGGTTGCCGGGTTAAATGGATTCGGATAGTTCTGATAAAGAGCAAATTCCGAAGGTACATCGGTTTTATCCTGAGCAATACCGGAGACGCCATACATAGTCTGATAGTATTTCCAAAGAGTGTCCGCAAGAGCAACATCCGTATTTTCAGCCCAGTTGGTTAAGGAAGCATCAGTTATGCCGAAAGATGGTCCGCCGCCTCTTGTACCGGAGCCGTTTCTATGGCAGGCAATTGCACAGGTATTGAT
>CAYTLQ010000236.1:0-9417 GCA_964438715.1 uncultured Ignavibacteriaceae bacterium | reverse complement strand
AAATTATATCATGGATTCTACAATAATTATTTCTATTTTCTAAATAAGATCAAAATCGGAATGGGAAGAGGAGAATGTCAGTTGTTAAGAAGAGAAGTATTTACGGCAATGAACGGATATAATGTTGAGTTTGCCGCCGGTGAAGATTTTGATTTATTTCGACGAATAGCCCGACAATATAAAATATTGTTTAAAAAAGACTTTCGGGTTTTCGAGTCTCCACGGAGGTACCGTAAATATGGATATATCCACATAACTCTTTCATGGTTTAAAAATTCTGTCAGCATATTTCTTCGGGGAAGAGCAATTTCAAAAATTTGGGAAGAGGTGAGGTGATGAAACGATTTTTGTTTTTCTATTTTCTATTTATCTCTTTCTCAGGTTTTTCTCAGACCGGCTTTCAGCAAGAAGATGAATCAATATACAAATTCTTAAAGCGTATGGAGGGGCTGGGGATTATACAAATACCTAATGAATTTCATCTGCCATTTCCAACTTTTGTAATAACCGATGCACTAAAAAGATGTCTGAATTCTGATAAATTATCATTATCAGATAGAAATGAATTATATGATTATTTAAAGGACTATGAACCGTTTTTAGAGGATACAGTAAAAAATATTAATTCATTGTTATCAGGTGGTGATTTTGATGTCTTTAATGAGAAAAATAATTTTATTTATTTCTCTGATCTTGAAAACGGTGACTTTATTGGGGTTGAAGTTCAACTCTCATCAACTACAATAACTTCAAACAAAACACTTGCTCAACTTAGTAACCTTAAAGGAACATTTTCCGGAAAATTAAACAAGTATTTTAGTTTTCGGTTACAGGGAGCTAACGGGATAAGAAACGGCTCTAAGGATTTACTACAGACCATTCCTAAATTGGAACAAAATTTTGGTTTTACAAAAGTTGATGGTGACAATTTCTTTGATGGCTCGAATGGATATTTTACTTACGAATCTGACAATCTGGCTTTCAGGATAGGAAGGGAGAAAATTCAAATTGGATATGGTGGAATCAGAACTATTGTAAGCGGATACAGTCAGGATCCTGATTATTTTTCTATAAGTTTTACAAAGGGAATATTTAGCTTTAATTCTCTTCATGCGAAATTATTGGGAGAAAAATCTCTGCTTCCCGATACTATTACAGGGGGTGTTAATGTAATTAAAGATAAACATTTTGCTTACCACCGTGTTCAATTTGCTCTGCCGGATGATATTTATTTTGGTATGGGAGAACTGACTATCTACAGTAGGGCATTGGATTTAAGTTATATTAACCCCTTCACTTTTTACAAGTCGGTTGAACATAGTAATTATGATCGGGATAATTCAATGCTCTTTATTGACATTAAATCCTCAACTTTTCATAAGATTAATTTATATGGTACATTACTGCTTGACGATATAAGCTATGGCAAATTGGGCACAGGATGGTGGGGGAATCAAACAATTTTGCAATTATCTGCTAATTATTATGAGCCTATTAATCATTTTCCCCTTGACATTCATCTTGACTATTTGAAAATTGAACCGTATGTTTTTAGTCATAGGCTCTCTGAGAATAATTATTCAAATTTCGGTTATCCTATTGGAATCCCGATTCAGCCAAACAGCTGGTTGTTGGGATTTGGAGCAGAATATCGGTTTACACATCGCGTAATTGCGAATTTAAATTATTATTATTCTGTTCATGGCGCTAATGAGATTGATGGCAATAATAATATGTTAGTTAATCATGGCGGCGATTTCCGTGCTGGACACCGTGTCGGAGATGCAGAAAATATACGATTTTTGGAAGGTGTAAAAGAATATTTACGAGATTTAAGGATTTCGGTCCTTTACAAACCGGCAAAAAACATTTCAATGAATTTGTTTTTCCGGCATGGTAACAGGTCCTTCATAAACAAGACGCAAGTTACCAGTACTGATTTTATTTTCGATCTAACGCTTAAGTTATAAGGAGTTGTATGAATTATAAAAAATTTCGTTTTCCACTTATGGTTATTATTCTTGCCTCAGGTATTCTCCTGGGTACTCAGATTCAGAAGGCAATTTCCAGTGATAACCTTATGGAGAGTATCAAGAAATTTAATGATGTTATTGTAAATACTCAGAAATTTTATGTTGAAAAAGTTGATACGGAGAAACTTGTCGAATCGGCCATAAATGGAATGTTGGAAAATCTTGATCCTCACTCTGTATATATCCCGGTAAAACAGATGCAATCTGTCGAAGAAGAATTTCGTGGCGATTTTGAGGGGATAGGAATTGAATTTCAGATAGTTAACGATACACTTACTGTTGTAACACCAATAACCGGTGGACCAAGTGAAGCACTGGGAATTCAGGCCGGTGACCGTATTGTTAAGATAGACGGAAAGGACTGTATTGGCATTACTACAGATGAGGTAAGAAAAAAACTGCGGGGCAAGGCGGGTACTAAAGTTCTGGTTCATATTGCACGAGTAGGCTTAAAAGAGTTAATTGAATATGAAATAACAAGAGATAAGATACCCCTCTATTCAGTGGATACACACATAATGATTGATGAAAAAATTGGTTATGTAAGTGTAAACCGCTTTGCAGAAAAAACTACCGATGAACTTGTATCAGCACTTAATGACTTAAAATCGAAAGGTATGGAAAATATTATTCTTGATTTAAGAAATAACCCGGGAGGTTACCTTAATCAGGCGTTTCAGATAGCTGACTTGTTTATAGAGGGCAATAAGAAAATAGTTTTCACTGAAGGGCGGAGACAAGAATTTAACGAAACTTTTTACGCAAGCCGTCCTTCCGATTTTGAAAATACGCCCATTATTGTTCTAATAAACAGGGGTAGTGCCTCTGCAAGTGAAATAGTTTCCGGTGCTATACAGGACTGGGACCGCGGTCTTATTGTTGGAGAAACATCTTTTGGAAAAGGGCTGGTTCAAAGGCAGTTCCCTCTTAAAGATGGTAGTGCTCTTCGTCTCACTATTTCAGAATATTTTACACCATCCGGCCGTCGCATTCAAAGAAAATACAAAGACAAAAAGAGTTATTATGAAGATATCGCAGAATATGAAGAAAGTGAAGGCGATAACATAGATCATACAGCAGAAAAAGACTCGTCAAGACCTGTATATAAAACCAATAAAGGAAGAATAATATATGGAGGTGGTGGTATTACACCTGACTATATAGTAAAGTCTGAAAAAATTACAGACTATACCGCTTCGCTTTTGAGGAAAAATGTCTTTTTCCTTTATATAAGGAATTACATAGATGCAAATGGACAAAGGATTCAGAAAGAGTACGGAAATGACTTGATGAAGTTTAATAAGAACTTTCAGTTTTCAGATAAAGAAATTAAAGAGTTTCTCGAGTTTGCGAAATCGAAGGATGTAGCCTTTGATGAGAAAGGATATGATACTGATAAAGGATATATTAAAGAACGCCTGAAGGCGCAACTCGCCCGTAATTACTGGAAAAATGAAGGTTGGTATAGTGTGCTTCTTAAAACAGATAAACAAATCAAGAAAGCAATTACATTATTTGATAAAGCCGCAGATATGGCGAATTCCAGATAATGAATAAAAGTAAACTTCTTGTTGTTATTTTGGGAATTTTCTTTCTAGGGTTAAGGGGCAATTCACCCTTATATGAAACGAAAACATATTCCCACATCTTTTCTTCCAGTGCGGAATTAGAGATTGGAGAAGATATTACCTATGTTGTACGCTATTACCTTCTTAAACTTGGCGAAATACGGCTAAAGGTTTTATCGAAAAAAGAAGTAAATGGCGAATTTGTTTATAATACGATAGCATATATAGATTCATATTCGGGAATTCCTTTTGTAGATTTACATCAGATATATGAAAGTCGGGTAAATTCAAGTCTTTATTCTAACTATTTCAAAGGAACAATAAAGAAACCCGAATATACAACTTATACTGAGTACACCTTCGATTATAAGAAATCCTCTGTTCGGGTTCGAAAAGGAAAAGTCTCACCTTTTGAGCAGTGGACAGATTCAGTGGGAACAGCAGAGAAAATGTACCATGATGGACTTTCAATTTTCTATTATGCACGAGCCAATCTGGGAACAAAAAAGACGGAATATGTACCTTGTTTTGTAGCTGAAAAAAAAGTTTATACTAAAATAAATTATTACACCGAGCCCGATAAAATGGATATTGAAGCTATAGATTATGATATTAAATGTTACCGTCTTGATGGAGAAACAGATTTCGTAAGTGTGTTTGGTTTAACCGGCTATTTTGAAGGATGGTTTTCTTATGATAAACATACTGTACCGATAGTTGCAAAACTCAATGTCATAATCGGCAAAGTAACAGTGGAGTTAATAAAATGGAAAAAAAAGGGATGGAGCCCTCCCAAATACGCATCGTAAACGATACAAGTATATTAAGTTTTGAGGATAAATACCCGGTTATCCATCAGTCTGTATTTATTGCACCTGGTGCCAGAATAATCGGGGATGTGACAATCGGATTAAATTCGTCAATCTGGTTCAATTGTGTAGTGCGAGGCGATGTTCATTTTGTTCGCATTGGTGAATATACAAATATTCAAGATGGTTCTGTTCTTCATGTAACCTCCGGGACAAGTCCGCTTATTGTGGGAAATTATGTAACCGTTGGACATAAGGCTTGTCTGCATGGCTGTACAGTCGAGGACTATTCTTTGGTAGGAATAGGTGCTGTCGTCTTGGATGGTGCGGTAGTCAGGAAAAACTCATTGGTCGCCGCCGGTGCCTTAGTGCCACCTAATTTTGAAGTTCCTTCAGGCAAACTTGTAGCAGGTGTACCGGCGAAGATTATTAGGGATTTAAAACCTCAGGAAATCGATTATTTTCAGGAATCTGCGTTAAATTATTTTGAATATGCTTGTAATACTGCAAAAGGCATAAAATGAATTTGCAGGTTTCAAATGTAGAAATTTACGGCATCAGATCAACCGGCTTAAAGAAAAAAGAATTACTTGCACTTATTGATTTTTTAGCCAAAAAACTTTCTTTCACTCTTGAAAGTCTTTCAGTTACTTTTGCATCAGAAAAAAAAATGATACAAGTTAATACCAGCTATCTTGGACATAATTATCCAACGGACATAATCACCTTTGATTATTCGGAAGAAATAAACAAGATAGATGGTGATATACTCATCAGTCCTGTTGTAGCGAAAGAAAATGCAGAAAAGTATAAAAATTCTTTTGAAGAAGAAATTTGCAGGTTGATTATTCACGGAATTTTACATTTATTAGGGTATTCAGACACAGATTCTCACGAAAAGAGAATAATGAAAAAATGGGAAAATTCATTATTAAAAGAGTTCATTAAAACAAAACATTCATAATTTTGTTCATTCTATTCTGAAAGTATAAATGTCGAAAAAACTCGTACTGGTAGAATCACCGGCTAAAGCAAAAACAATAAACAAATATCTTGGTAAGAATTTCATAGTAGAAGCAACGGTTGGGCATATCAAAAACCTCCCCAAATCGAAGCTTGGAGTTGATGTTGATAATGGTTTTGAACCCCAGTTTGTTACTATTCGGGGGAAAGGCGAAACCTTAAAGAAAATTAGGGATCTCTCTGCGAAATGTGACTCAATATACATAGCTACCGACCCTGACCGCGAAGGTGAAGCGATAGCTCAAGATATTGCGGAAATTGTTCAGGCAAAAAAAAATAATAAAATATTCAGGGTTCTTTTTAATGAAATTACGAAGAATGGTGTTATTCATGGGATGAATAATCCTCGTGAAATTGATGAACGATTAGTGAATTCTCAGAGAGCCCGCCGCGTTATGGATAGAATTATCGGATATAAGATGAGTCCGTTTCTTTGGAAAGTGGTGCTTTCTGATGCAGGAAGCAGCCTTTCGGCGGGAAGAGTACAATCTGTTGCGCTTCGGATAATCTGCGAAAGGGAAGATGAAATTGAGCGATTTAAAGAGACTGAATACTGGTCTATTGTTGGTACTTTTCAGACTGAAAATAAATCTACCTTCAATGCTAAACTATACAGCATAGCAAATAAGGAGATTAAAACACCCCATAAACCAAATATGACTCCCGAAGAAGAAGCAAAATTTTTTGAACATCATGTTTGGATCAGAAATGAAAAAGAAGCCAAAGAAATTGAATCGCGAATATTGGGTTTAAGGGAGTTTAGAATTGTTAATATTGTTAAAAAGAATACAAAAAGAAATCCTTCTCCACCTTTTATAACAAGTACTCTTCAGGCAGAAGCATCAAAAGCATTACGATTCCGTTCCCGTCAGACAATGGCTATTGCACAAAAACTTTATGAAGGTGTCGATCTTGGCGCAGAGGGAACGGCTGGACTTATCACATATATGAGAACTGACTCAACCAGAGTAAGTAAAGAAATTGTTGAGGATGCACGCGATTTTATTAAAACTTCCTTCGGTAATGAATACCTTCCTGAATCTCCAAATTATTATGATAAAAAGAAAGGAGCAAATGTTCAGGATGCACACGAAGCGATAAGACCGACGAGTATGAAATATACTCCTGAATTTGTCAAACCGTTTCTCGATAACAATAGTTATAAACTATACCTCCTTATTTGGCAAAGATTTCTTGCTTCTCAGATGACTTCTGCATTAATGCAAACAACGGTTATTGAAATAGGTTCGGCAGAGTTTATTTTCAGGGCTTATGGTCAGGCGATGCTATTTGATGGATTCATGAAATTATATGTTGAAGAAGAGGAGCAAAATCCAAATAAACTCGAAGAAAAGGTCGAGGCGAAAAATGAAAAAATTCCGGTCGGATTAGAGAAAAATGATTTACTCTCATTATTAAATCTTGAAAGACATCAACACTTTACCAAGGCGCCTCCACGATTTTCTGAGAGCACGCTTATTAAGGAATTGGAAAACAAAGGTATCGGCAGACCAAGTACCTATGCATTAATTGTTTCCACTATTCTCGACCGAAAATATGCAACCTTGGAAGACCGCAGACTATGTCCCACGAAACTCGGAAGAAAGGTAAATTCGATTTTAATCGAAAATTTTCCTGATATTATTGATGTCGGCTTTACTGCTAAGATGGAAGCAGAACTCGACCAAATTGCCCAGGGAGACAATCAGTATCTTAATGTACTGAATGATTTTTATGTTCCTTTCTCTATGGCACTCTCACATGTTGAGGATAAAATTGAAAAAATTTTATGCGAAAATTGTGGGGCAGAAATGGTTATTCGGTTTGGTAGATTTGGAAAGTTTCTTGCATGTACAAATTATCCGGAATGTAAGAACATAAAATCATTTAAAGAACTGGCTCAACTTTCTTCTGAACCTGAATATACCGGCGAAAACTGTGAAAAGTGTGGAGCTAAAACAGTATTCAGAAATGGTAAATTTGGTAAATTCATCGGATGTGAAAGATACCCTGATTGTGATTTCATAAAAAACATTACTTTGGGCATAAAATGTCCCAAATGTAAAGAGGGTAATGTTATTGAACGATTGACAAAACGCAAAAAGACCTTTTTTGGATGTGACCGTTACCCTGACTGTGATTTCATAAGTTGGAATAAACCTGTCTATTACGAATGCCCAAATGGAGATTCTCCATATATGGAAGAAAAGTATTCAAAGAAAAAGGGCAAATATCTCAAGTGTCCTGTTTGTGCCGAAGAAGTAACCGAAGAAATTGTTTCGGAAGAAGAAGAATGATTCACTCTGTTTCAGAAGTGCTTACGGAATTTTTACAGGAATTACAACATGTAAAACGGTATTCACAAAATACAATAATTGCATATAAGCGTGAGCTTACTGAAATGGTGACTTTCTTTTCTGAAAAAGGAATTACTTCAATAGACCGAATAAGCTCAATACAATTACGAAGCTGGCTGCAAAATGTACAGGAATCGGGTTCCGGTAAATCCCGGTCTTCAATGGCACGACGGGTAGCCTCCCTACATTCATTTTTTGAATTTGCGCACCAAAAAGACTACATAAGTAAGAATCCTGGCAAGGCTCTCCCCGGAATTAAAATTAAGCGCAAATTACCGGAGGTCTTTGCACAATCTACATTTGATTCGGTAATTGAAAAAATTGAGATTGAAAATAAAGATGATATTTTTACACAGTTACTGCATAAAGCTATTTTCGAACTTCTGTATGGTTCCGCCCTTCGTGTCTCAGAACTTGTAAATTTACAAAAAGAAAATCTGAAAATTAGCGATTCGGTTTGCTATGTTACCGGGAAGGGAGATAAAACAAGAATAGTGCCGCTGACTTCAAAAGCTATTAACACTCTCAACTCTCTTTCAACAATTGCAGGCTCTGATTCAAAAAAAGGCTATCTACTTACAAATAAACGCGGTAAACAGCTAACCGTACGATATGTTCAAAGAATTGTCAAACGCTATCTGTCTGAGATAACCGATATTGAAAAAAAGACTCCACATGTTCTTCGGCATAGTGCGGCTACACATATGTTAGATAACGGAGCCAATCTTATGGCGATAAAAGAAATGCTGGGACATTCAAGTTTATCAACTACGCAAATATATACACGAGTTAGTGTTGAACGACTAAAATCAGTGTATAAAAAATCACATCCAAAATCATAATTTCCGGAGGATATATGAAAGTAACGATTACAGCCCGTAAATTCAAGGCAAGAGAATCATTAAAGGACTTCGTCAAACAGGAGATTGAAGCATTGAAGAAATTCAATGATGATATTCAGGATGCCGAAGTAATTTTAAGCTTTCAGAATTCCAGTAATAGCATTAAAACGGCTGAATTAATCATAAAAGTACCCGGCCAGACACTTGTCGCAAAAGAAGAATCAGATGATTTTGAAAAATCAACCAGAGAAGCTGTTGAAAAAATGATTATTCAACTGAAGAAGATTAAATCGAAAAAGAGCGCTTATAGTCATGATCAAGATTGACAAAAAAGCTATTTCCAAAAAAGAATCCATAGATGTCGGGTTCTTTTATGACAATGTGAAGAATAAATTTGATCTTCGGTTACTCTCCGACGAATCTGGCTTTTACAGAAGAATTTATGAGCAAAATTTACACAGACCCGGTCTCGCATTGGCCGGGTTTGTGGCTTTATTTTCATATTCCCGGGTTCAGGTTTTTGGTAATACGGAAATGCGCTACCTTTCACAACTTTCAGAATCTCAGCGTATTGAGGCGCTTAATAAAATCTTAAAGTTTGATATTCCTTGTATTATTATTACTGATAATAACACTCCTTTTCCCGAGCTTATTGAGTTAACAAATTCATTTCATATCCCATTATTTGGTTCTTCGCTATCCACCACTAAACTGGTATATCTTATTGGTGACTTTCTTGATGATCAGTTCGCCTTACGCGTGTGTCTGCATGGCTCCTTTGTAGA
>CAYTLQ010000235.1:0-4659 GCA_964438715.1 uncultured Ignavibacteriaceae bacterium | reverse complement strand
ATTCTGAACATCCTGCTACAAGAAGTTTCCGTTCACTTATTTTTGGTATTTACGCTTTTTCTTCGGGTGTAGTAGCAGATGTAATCAATATTGATAACTTAAAAACTGAACTTGAACGATCGCGTCGTCGAAATGCTGAACTTATGCTTGAGATGAACAAATTAAGGGAATACGCGATACTTTCTGAAGAAATCAGGGCCTTAACCGGGTTTAAAGATAGCAGTGGTTATAAATTGACTCCCGCCCGCATTTCACTAAAATCATTCTCCGGTTCTGAAGGTGTGTTCATTTTAGATAGGGGAAGAAATGACTCCATTAAAGTTGGAATGCCTGTTATCACTGATAAAGGGCTTGTTGGAATAATAAGTGAAGTCTCTAATTCCAACTCTGTTATAAGAACGATTAAAAATTCTTTTTTGCGGTTGTTGGTAACAGATGAAAAATCAAGGTATCAGGGAATTTTACGCTGGAAAGGCTCAGAGCTGATGGTAACAAACCTCCCTAAAACTTCCGTCATCGAAATAGGTGATAAAATTGTTTCATCTCAGAAAAGCTCTGTACTTCCCTTTTCAATTCCTGTAGGAAGAGTGAAAAAAATTCTGAATCCTGAAAAAGGAATCTTTAATGATGTAATTATTGAACCTTTAGTTGAAATCGAGCGGGCGGAATATGTCCTAGTTCTCCACACGGAAAGCCCTGCTCAATTTAATGAGAACATGTCGCGGGATAATAAATGAGACCGGAGAAAATTCTTCCTATACTTCTTTTTTTACCGGTTGTTTTTATTCAACTGGTTTTTATCCCGTTCATTTCGCTTGAGACAGTCGTGCCGGATATGGTTTTAATATTACTTATCTTTTACACTCTTAAGTTCGGTCAATTATCCGGTCTGATTTATGGAGCAGTTTTTGGTCTTCTATCAGATTTAATTTTTGGTGACCTAATCGGAGCTTCTATGTTTTCAAAAACACTGACTGCATTTATCATCGGGTATATGTATAGTGAGCAGAAGGTGGATTATTATTTCCGTTCACTCTTTTTCCCAATGCTTGTTTTTCTTGGTGCGCTTATCGATTCAACAATTTTTTCTCTTATTACAAATTTTGAATTCGACTCTAATGTGATGTTACTCCTATTTCAGCAAAGTCTTCTACCTGCTGTTTACACCGCAATAATTTCTTCTATTATTCCATTTGTTTATCCAAGGAGTTCGTTCCGAATATGAGTTTAAGTTTCGGATCACTCGAACGGCAGAGAATAATTTTTTCAGTTTTTCTCATCTTTACTCTCATTTACATTTTCAGACTGTTTCAGCTTCAAATACTTGAAAATCGTGCATTCGAAGAAAAATCATCTGATAACAGTATTAAAGCAGTTGAAGAAACACCTTTACGGGGAGTATTTTATGACAGGAATGGAAGATTGCTTGTCGAAAATACACCAACCTATACTGTACAAATAATTCCTGCAGATTATGATACGAGCAATAATAACTTTTTAGAAAACATACTTTCAATTGAAAAGGGCACAATAAGAAATCTTCTTTTTAAGAACAGACAGTATTCAAAATTTGTACCTTTGAAAGTTAAGAGGGGAGTGTCATTTGAATCTATTGCATGGATTGAAGAGAATTTTGAAAAACTGCCCGGAGTAAAATATATTATTGAGATGCAGCGTGGGTATCTCGATTCAATAATGGCTTCGCATCTTTACGGTTATACTAAAGAAATTTCTCCCAGACAATTAAAAGAGGATTCTTATTATACACCCGGTGATCTTGTTGGTTACAATGGTTTGGAAAGAAAGTATGAAAAAATATTACGAGGGAAAAAAGGGTATCAGTTCATCGTTGTCGATTCCAAGCGGAGGGAAGTAACAAATTTTCAGGAAAACCTCAAAAATGTTCCATCAATAAAGGGTGAGGATCTTTTACTTGGTATCGATGCAGATGCTCAAAAAGCTGCCGAAGAAGGTCTTCAAGGATATAGCGGAGCAGTGGTAGCAATTGAGCCTTCGAGCGGAGAAATAATCGCTTTAGCTAGCTCACCAAATTATAATCTTAATGAATTTTCCTATTTTACACCACGGAGCTATATACAGCAATTATACTCTGACCCCCAGACGCCACTGTTCAATCGTGCGACCATGGCTGCACATCCGCCTGGATCAACTTTCAAGCTTTTGTGTGCTATTGCGGCACTTGAATTAGGTGTAATACAGGAAAACACTACACTACCGTGTGGTGGCGGATTTACTTTTGGCAGATACTTTAAATGTCACGGCGCACACGGAGCAGTAAATGTTGTACACGCCATTGAAAAATCATGTAATACTTTTTTCTATCAGTTAATATTTAAGATAGGACTTGACAGACTCGAGCAGTTTGCAAAAAGATTTGGTTTAGGACAAAAGACCGGTATAGACATTATGGAAGAAGCTACCGGGTTGATTCCAAATTCAAAGTTTTATGAGAAGCGTTATGGACCGGACTGGCCAAAAGGAATTCTCGTAAGTTTGGGAATCGGGCAGGGAGAAATAAGTGTTACTCCTTTACAACTTGCACTGTATGCCGCACTGATTGCAAACAACGGTAAAAGTTACTACCCTCATGTAGCTAAAGTTACTCTGGATGAAAATAAGAAGTTTAAGCCTTTCGTATTTAAGCCGATTGACACAAAAGTTTCTCCTAAAACATTCGAAATTGTAAAGAAGGGAATGTTCCTTGTTGTGCAAGGTGCCGGTACAGCGACTAATATTAAAATGACTGAATTACATATATCAGGAAAAACCGGAACAGCCCAAAACCCACATGGCAAAGATCATTCTCTTTTTATTGCTTTTGCCCCTTCTGAAAATCCTGCCATTGCTATTGCAGTGCTCGTTGAAAATGTCGGATTTGGGGCTACCTATGCGGCGCCTATAGCTCAGCGAGTAATAAAAGCTTATCTTCAGAAAGAGAAAAAAACTGAAGGCAAGTCCGTTCTTCAATCTTTAACACTTAGGTAACCGTACATGAAAATGCAGTCAGTTAGTTACCGCTTTACCGATAAATTTGATTTATTTTCTTTCTCAATTGTTCTTTTATTGACTTTTATTGGTTTTGCCGCAATATATTCTTCAACCCAAAACACTGTTGTAGAACAAGCAAATTTTAATAAGCAGTTATTATCGTGGTTTATAGCAATAATTGTATTCACGATAATTTATTTTCTCCCGACACAAATATTTAAAAATGCGACTCTCCCCGCATACTTCTTTTTTATTTTACTTCTCATAGCAGTACTTTTAATTGGCAGGAAGGTCGGTGGAGCCCGTAGCTGGTTTGTTTTTGGTGGATTGAGTTTTCAACCCTCGGAAATGGCAAAGCTTGCTACTATTATGGCAATGTCGTTATTTCTTAGCAGAACTGAGACGAATATCGAACGGATAAAAGACATTCTTATAACACTAGCTATAGGTTTGTTTCCGGTGTTACTCATAATGCTTGAACCGGATCTGGGAAGTTCAATTACATTTTTTGCAATTATTATCTTTATGTTGTTCTGGAAGGGAATAAGTCTTTTTGGATTATTTTTTGTCCTTAGTCCTGCAGTCGTTGCAGTAGCTTCTCTATTCGGGACTTATTATTTTATTGGGATGCTTGGAGTAATAGTTATATGTTTATTCCTCTTTAAAAAAGATATTTTTCTAAGCGGATCAATTTTTGGCTTAAATCTGGCGGCAGGATTTTTTGTCGATTATATTTATGGTATTCTCAGTCCTCATCAGCAGGTACGAATAAAATCATTTATCGATCCCTCGGCTGATCCACTCGGTTCGGGGTATAACTCATTACAGGCACAAATTGCTATTGGTTCAGGAGGTTTATTTGGGAAGGGCTTTCTATCAGGAAATCAGACACAATTACAGTTTATACCTGAGCAATGGACAGATTTCATATTCTGCGTTATTGGTGAAGAGTTTGGATTTGTGGGGTCGTTAATTGTTATCGGCTTATTTTTTCTCCTCTTCTCACGAATACTAAAAATAGCCTCTCTGGCAAAAGACGAATTTTTTAGTCTTGTTATAGCCGGCATTCTTTCTGCTTACTTTATTCATTTTGTTATCAACATCGGGATGGCAATAGGAATACTTCCCGTTATCGGAATTCCACTGCCATTTATTTCATACGGTGGGTCATCATTAATTACAAATATGATTATGCTGGGAATAATTATGAATGTTTACAGAACAAGAAAGGATTATACTTAAATGATTTTGTCCGATAAAAAAATTCTGGAAGAAATTGCCGCAGGAAATATTGTTATAGAGCCTTTCGATCGTAGTAATCTTGGTTCAAATAGTTACGATGTACATCTTGGTAAGATGTTAGCTGTGTATAAAGACGATATTCTTGATGCAAGGGAACACAATCTTATTGACATTTTTCCGATTCCGGAAGAGGGATTTATTTTACTGCCGTCAAAGCTGTATCTTGGCGTAACAGTTGAATATACTGAAACATACAAATATGTCCCATTTTTGGAAGGAAAGTCGAGTGTTGGAAGACTTGGTATAGACATTCATTCAACCGCCGGTAAAGGTGATGTTGGATTTTGTAATACATGGAAACGTGAAATATCGGTAAAGCCACCGGTGAGGGTTTATGCAAATATGCCG
>CAYTLQ010000234.1:0-20680 GCA_964438715.1 uncultured Ignavibacteriaceae bacterium | reverse complement strand
GTAAGAATAGTTGAAGCTGATAAGTTTTTTATGTACAAAGATACTATACCATTCTATCAGAATATAATTAATCAGGGTATAAGTTTATATGGATGAAAAGAAAATAAACTTAGCTAAATACAGATTTGAAAAAGCAAAAGAAGAACTTGAAAGTGCGAAGCAATCTTTTGAAAATAATTTTTTGAAATCATCTTTAAGCAGATCATATTATGTAATTTTTCATTCAACAAGAATAATTTTTGCATTAGAAGGTATTGATAGTAAAACACATAAAGGTGTATCGCATTTGTTCAATCTTCATTTTGTTAAATCCGGCCTTTTACCTGATAAGTTGAATGAGATATTGACGGAGGCCTTTGAAATGAGATTGGATAGTGATTATGAAGACTTTTATTTTGTTAGTAAAGAAGAAACAAAGGAACAGATTGAAAACGCAGAATATTTCTTAAATGAAATAATAAATCTTGTTAAGAAACATTATAATGTAGAATTCTAGATGGTACATCTTACTTAAAATCTGATGCAGACTTTCAAATTCATGAAAATTTCTTGTCAAAACTCTAAGTCTTCATTCGAGATACATTTTACTTAGAGTTTTTTGCTTCAGTTATGTTATTTGAGTCAAAAACAAAATTGAATGTCCCTTATTCTATTTTTTTGGACAGTTTAATCCCCAAGCTTACAAAATCAATTATTTTTGTGTGTTAAAGGTAGTTTCGTTTTAAATTGAAAATGGCAAAAATCGTTAATATGCGACGGTAAGTACCTGAATTTTTTTACCGGCTCTGTTATCTGAAGTAGCACATATCTTGCATGATACACTATTTTACCGGCCAGCTTTAATAATTGATATCGAAATATTCCAACTGTCTTATTGTAATTTTTTGGGGCACTAATCTATAAACATTGTAAATCCACTCTGTGGTGTGCTGTTACCTTCTATGAAATTACCGCCTGTAACCATTGAATTTCCGCAATTATTCTGAACGATAGATGTGATTTTCGTATTATTAGTAAACAGTTTCATCTATAAGCTATTACATCAGTGTTGTAATAAAATCGCTTGCCTTGAATGCTCTTTTGCCAGATTCTCCAGGGAATACTTCAGCGAGGAATTCCTAAAGTAGAAATTTTATAATTATTTCTTAAAATAAAGACATGTATATACGGTTACTAAGTCCTTCCTTACTGTAGGTAATTCTGTGGCGTTTTAATAGGATAGTTTTATATTTTTTTTATGCCGTAAATACTCATCCTTTTACATCCATATCGGATTTTAGGAATACAACTCACTGTAAATTTTAAAGAAAAGCATTCAATCTTTTTCACTATTTTAAAGGTTTGTATTTTTAATAACCTGATTTATCAGCTGAATTACTGCACTTAATGCATCACAGAACAGAAAAAATAACACTTTTAATCGTTGACTTTTTAACGATAAATTCAGCCTGGATGGCGTACTTCTTTTTTCGTGTGAACACGGGGTGGTTCGACCTGATAATAATGCCCGATTTCATTCTGCCAATGCTGGTTGTGTACTTTTACTGGCTATCGAATTTTATATTCGTTGGCATGTACCGTACCTGGTTTGCACTCTCCCGTCTGGATGAAATTCTTAGTCTCCTGAAATGTACCTTCATTGGTATTTTTATTCTGTTTTTTGTTATCTATCTGGATGATTATACGCACGGTGTAACCTCAGAAACAAGAATCCTTATTTTTATTTATTGGGGGTTTCTCGTTGTCTTTGTAGCTTCGGGCAGACTGATTTTACGAAGTGTTCAACGATCTCTTCTGATTAAAGGATTTGGAAGGAAAAATGCTGTTATTATTGGTGAGGGAGAAAAGGCTTTTGAGATCGCCCGCGAAGTAGAAAATCATCGAGGGTTAGGGCTGGATATAGTCGGTTATATTACAGAAAGCAATTCTGCAGAACAGGACTCAGGAAAACCATATACTCATCTCGGTTCGGTACACAACCTCGCAGAAATTCTTGATAAAAATTCGGTGAAGGAAATTATCATTGCTCTCGAAAAACACAACAATGACCTTATAATTGAAATACTCGGCCGAATCGAAAATCGCAATATAGGAATTAAAATTGTCCCCGACTTGTACGAATTACTCTCGGGGCAAGCAAAAACTACACAACTGTACGGACTCCCACTTATTGATATAAATCCGGAATTAATGCCTGAGTGGGAAAAGAAAGCAAAAAGAATTTTAGACATATTTATATCTATATTAATACTAATTATATCAGCTCCGGTAATTTTCGCTACTGCTATTGCTATTAAATTAGATAGCAAAGGACCAATTTTTTATACCCAGGAAAGATGTGGTTTGAACGGTAAACCTTTCCGTATAGTCAAATTTCGCTCTATGCATGCGGAGGCAGAAAAAGCTACCGGTCCCGTTTGGTCGCAAAAGGATGACCCTCGTATTACAAGAGTTGGTAAATTTATTCGCAAAGTTCGGATTGATGAATTGCCACAGATGATAAATGTGCTGAAAGGCGAAATGTCTCTCGTCGGACCACGCCCGGAAAGACCATTTTTTGTTGAAAAACTTGCTGAGGAAATTCCTTATTATAAACGACGGCTTCGCGTAAGACCCGGAATAACAGGATGGGCTCAGGTAAAACACAAATACGATGAATCGATTGAAGATGTTAAAATGAAACTTCGTTATGACCTGTTTTATATTGAAAATATGTCACTCCGGATGGATTTAAAGATACTTGTCCGCACTATTTTTGTTGTTTTCTTTGGTAAGGGACATTACGAATAAAAAAAGTACGGAAAGAATTTTTCAGTACTACTAATTATATTTTTCTCTATCTTTAATAAATGGATAAAAAGACTCTCATCATAACCCCGACTTATAATGAGCGGGAAAATATAGAAAAACTTATACCCGATGTGCTGGAACTCTATCCTCAGGGCGTGCATATGCTTATTGTGGATGATAATTCACCGGATGGCACAGGTGAGTATGTGGAAAGTCTGTCGAAAAAAGATGACAGAATACATGTGCTTCGTAGAGAAAAAAAGCTGGGGTTGGGAACGGCTTATTGTGCTGGCTTTAAATATGCAATTGAGAATGGTTATGATTATATTTTTGAAATGGATGCCGACTACTCTCATGACCCTAAAGAAGTTGCTAATTTTCTAAAGGCTATTGAGCACGCCGACCTAGTAATTGGAAGCCGTTATCTGACCGGAGTGAATGTTATAAACTGGCCTATGCACAGATTATTGCTGAGTTATTTTGCCAACTTTTACACGCGATTCATTACCGGATTACCGATAATGGATTCAACCGGCGGTTACAAATGTTTCCGGAAAGAAGCGCTTCAGGCAATAGACCTTGACAAAATCAAGTCTAACGGTTATGCGTTTCAGATTGAAATGAACTTTAAAATCTGGAAGAAGGGTTTCCGCATAAAGGAGATCCCAATAATTTTTATTGACAGACAAATGGGCAAATCAAAAATGTCCAAAAAAATAGTGCGGGAAGCCGTTTTCCTTGTCTGGAAACTACGGTTTAGTAGTTGGGTCGGATTATTATAGGCCAACAGTGGATCTCTCCGTTATCATTGTAAATTACAATGTAAAAGAATTCCTCTCAAACCTGCTCGTCTCCATTGAAAAAGCCTCGCAGGGCATTACAGTTGAGGTGATAGTAGTAGATAATGCCTCTGATGACGGATCAATAGAATTATTAAAAGAGAAACACCCGGGAGTAATTCTCATAAGCAGTGATAAAAACCTGGGATTCAGCAAAGCCAATAACTTAGGACTTAAAAGAGCCAAAGGCAGGTATCTGCTACTCTTAAACCCCGATACCCTTGTTGAAGAGGATACATTCCGGAAAATGATTCATTTCCTGGATAATAATACATCGGTAGGAATGGCAGGCTGTAAAATCCTCAACCCCGATGGAACATTACAACTTGCTTGCAGAAGAGGTTTCCCGGGTCCGTGGACTTCATTTTGTAAGGTAACCGGGTTGAGTACATTGTTTCCGAAAAGCAGACTTTTTGCCCGCTACAATCTGACATACCTCGATGAAAATCAAACCTATGAGGTGGATGCTATCTCGGGTTCATTCATGATGATACGAAGGGAATGTTACGAAAAAACCGGCGGATTGGATGAGCAGTTTTTTATGTATGGTGAGGATCTCGATTTATGCTACCGTGTACAGAAAGCAGGTTATAAAGTTTATTACTATCACGATACAAGGATTATCCATTATAAAGGTGAAAGTACAAAGAGAAGTAATATTGATGAAACACGCATTTTTTATGATGCAATGCGTCTCTTTGTCAGGAAACATTTCTCGGGGTCTTTTTTGGTTGAAACAGTTCTTCGCTTTGCAATATCGTTAAGGGAAACAGCAGCATTTCTCGGAAGATGGAAACTTGTTGTTGTTCCTATTATTATCGATGCAATAGTTTTCAATCTTTCTATATATAGCGCTTCACATATATATACTTCATTTCGGGAATGGAAAGGATTCCCTGAATTTGCTCTTGGAATAGTTTACTCAATACCACTTATTTTGTATCTGGTAACTTTGCTTTCTACACAAGTCTATCGAAGAGACAGAATTTCAATTTTTCGTTACCTGCCAGGGTGGTTGTTGAGTTTTTTTATTGTATCGGCAACGACCTATTTCTTTAAAGATTTTGCATACAGTCGCGGTGTAATCATATTTACATTTTTGCTGGCTGGTGTGTCTTCGGTGATATGGAGACTTATGGCAAAACTGATATTCAGAATTGGTACCGATATGCAATTTGCAACCCGGCGGAGAACATTGGTTTTTGGTACAAGCCCTATTTCAATAACTATTGCGCAGAAACTAAACAAACGGCAGTCTGCATATCATACAGTAATAGGTCTGTTGAGCAGTTCAAGGAAGGAAATCGGGAATAAAATTGAAGGATTCGAAGTTCTTGGTAGTATCGAAAATGCGGAGAAAATTGTTCGTGCCAAAAAAGTGAATGAAATAATTTTTGCATCAGAGGGCTTGAGTTATTCACAAATGATGGCTGTAGTTGCGGCTTGCACTAAAGATGAAGTCGAATTCAAAGTGGCGGGTAGTAATTTGGAATTTCTGGTGGGCAAAACTGAGGTCTCTCTTCTGGATGATATACCGTTAATAGGACTAACCTATAATATAAACAGTCCTTTACATAAACTTATAAAGAGGGTATTCGATTTTTTATTAGGAGTATTCTTGTACATTTCCTATCACCTCCTTTTCCGATGGTTTCCTGTTATTGGCGGAAACCGGGAAATAAATGAGATGATAAAAAAAATTCCATCTGTCATTTGCGGCTCTTTGAGTCTTGTAGGACCGAAATCTCACACTAATAAGTCAGGAGTTTTTCTGGGCAAGCCGGGAATAACGGGGCTTTGGTACACAGAAGGTGAGAATGAGGAAAACTTTGAAAAATTAGATATATTTTACGCTCGTAATCAGAATATTTGGCTGGATCTGGAAATTATAGGTAAAACGCTAAATTTATTAATAAATACGCGGAGTTAATAGTGGCTAAAACAATACTTGAATTTGAAAAGCCGATAATTGAGCTTGAGGAAAAACTAAACGAAATGCGAAAAGTTTCGGATAGTTTTAATCTTGGGGATGACATTAAAAAAATTGAAGAAAAAGTAAACGAACTGAAACAGAGCATTTATAAAAATCTTACGCGCTGGCAGAGAGTACAATTAGCTCGTCACCCGGAACGACCCTATACGCTTGATTATATTTATCTCATGACACAAAATTTTGTTGAATTACACGGTGACCGTTATTTCAAAGATGACAAGGCAATAGTAGGTGGCTTTGCAAAAATTGATGAATTTAAGGTTATGATAATTGGTCATCAGAAGGGGCGTGATACTAAATCGAACTTATACCGGAATTTTGGTATGCCAAATCCGGAAGGTTATCGAAAAGCTCTGCGGCTAATGAAACTTGCGGAAAAATTCAACAAACCGATTATTACAATGCTCGATACTCCGGGTGCATATCCGGGGCTTGAAGCGGAAGAAAGAGGACAAGCGGAGGCAATCGCAAGGAATCTTTTTGAAATGGCGAGGTTACGGGTACCTATTATTGTTGTTGTTATCGGTGAAGGAGCAAGTGGCGGTGCTTTGGGAATAGGTGTTGGCGATAGAATACTTATGCTGGAAAACTGTTGGTACTCGGTAATTAGTCCGGAATCATGTTCCAGTATATTATGGCGTAGTTGGGACTATAAAGAACAGGCCGCTGAAGCACTTAAGTTGACAGCTCCCGATTTACTAAAACTAAATATTATTGATAGAATTGTACCGGAACCGCTTGGAGGCGCTCATAAAAATCATGAGGAAGCCGCCTCTATTCTAAAAACAGTATTAAAAGAAGAGCTCACACAACTTTCCAAGATTAAACCAGATAAACTTGTAGAGCAGAGAATCGAAAAGTTTTCAGGTATGGGACAGTTCATAGAGTAATGCTCAATAAGACCGGATTTTTTTATTCAGACAAGCCGGTGAATTTTTTCATTCATAAATAGCACGCTCACATTGCAAATATTTACTACTACAGTCAGGGTTCGTTACGCAGATACCGACCAGATGAAATTCGTTTATAACGGAAAGTTTTTTGAATATTTTGAAGTCGGCAGGACGGAATTAATGCGTGAAGTGGGACTTACATATAAAAAAATAGAGGAAATGGGATATCAGATGCCCGTACTCGAAATGGGAATAAAGTTCAGGAACGCTGCCTTCTATGACGAACTTCTTGAAATAGTGACAACCCTGCCTGCAAAACCTGAGTTGAAAGTGCATCTTGAACATAAAATAAATAGCAAAGACAGGGGCATATTAATTGCGGAAGGATTTGTCGATCTGATGTTTATAAGGGCAGAAACCAAAAGAGCTTGTCGTCCACCGGAATTTTTTTTGAATGCAGTACGAAAATTTTATGAGTAACCACTATCTGTCTGAAGTGATTGAAACGGTAATTAAAAATGCACTGGCTGAAGATACCGGCACCGGTGATGTTACAACACTCGCATTAAACGCCGAATCCTACCCCGCAAAGGGTTCTTTTCTCATAAAGGAAACAGGAATAATTGCAGGACTTCGGGTTGCAGAGAGGGTATTTGAGCTTACGGGCGAAGTAACAGATTTTGAAATTCTTGTAAAGGACGGCAGTAAGGTTATCCCGGGAACTATTGCCGCAGTGGTTAAAGGTTCTGCCGCAACACTTTTAACTGCAGAAAGAACCGCGCTCAATTTTCTTCAGAGAATGAGCGGTATAGCAACACTAACCAAACTTTACAGTGAAAAAATAAAACATACCAAAGCCAAACTGCTTGATACGCGGAAGACAGTTCCCGGTCTCAGACAATTAGATAAAATTGCAGTATTAACCGGTGGGGGAACAAATCATAGGCTTGGTCTATTTGATATGTTTCTAATAAAAGACAACCATATTCAGATAGCCGGCTCATTAACAAAAGCCGTAGAACAATGCATTGCTTACCGGGAAAAATGTGACGCTCATTGGAAAATTGAAGTAGAAACAACAACTATCCAACAGGTGGAGGAAGCATTATCTCTGCCGGTTGATGTTATAATGCTCGATAACTTTCCGTTAAATGAGATGTTAAAGGCTGTTGTTCTTACAAATGGCACTAAACTTCTCGAAGCTTCCGGAGGAGTTACCCTGGATACCATTCAGCAAATTGCAGAAACCGGGGTTGATTATATCTCTGTCGGAGCAATAACACACTCGGTTAAGGCGCTTGACATATCATTGGAAATCGAACTGATTTAACATTTATCACTGATGCTTCAAAAAATTCAACAACTAGCTAAGGACACAGTTATCTATGGCATCAGTACAATGCTTGGCCGATTCCTTAACTTTTTGCTGGTACCTTTTTATACTAACCTTTTTGTTCCTTCCGATTTCGGGGTTATATCCAACATTTATGCGTTTATTGCAGTTGTAAATATCATCGTTCAGCTAGGTATGGAATCGACCTATATGAAATTTGCAGCATCAGCCGAGTTTGACTCGGATGAAGGGAGAACAAAGGTATTTACCTCTGCAATGCAGCCCCTGCTTATTTCAATAGGAATTTCCTCAGTAATACTTATTGCGGGCGCAGAAGAAATTGCCGCGTTGCTCGGTGTCCGTGATTATACAAAACTTATTTATTATACAGTTATTATAATAGCACTCGACTCTCTTGTGGTTTTACCTTTTACAGAATTGCGGGTAAAACGAAAGGCGAGGCAGTTTGCCTTAATACGGATTGGAAATATACTTGTAAATATTTCTCTGAACATTCTCCTTATTGTCGGGCTTCATTGGGGAATTGAGGCTGTTTTTATTGCCAATATTGTCTCGGCGCTTTTCTCATTCGTATTTTTGTTTAACATAATACGCCAACGCTTCAAGCCTTCATGGGATGCACCATTTGTAAAAAGAATTCTCAAATTCGGTGTCTCCTTTATTCCGGCTGGAATAGCTTCAATTTTTATGCAGGTTATTGATAGACCCATTGTTGAAAAACTTGCCGGTTTGGAAGTGTTAGGAGTATATCAGGCAAATTACCGGCTCGGCATTATTATGATGTTGTTTGTTCAGATGTTTCAGTTTGCGTGGCAACCATTTTTTATGGAAACATCCAGAGAAAAAAATGCAAAGGAAATATTCAGTAAAGTATTTACTTATTTTGTATCTGCCGGTGTGCTAATGCTTGTGTTTTTTTCACTGTTCACTGAAGATTTCGTGAAAATAAGCATAAACGGATTTTCAATTATCGGAAAAGCCTACTGGAGCGGCTTAGATATAGTACCTGTCGTTTTATTAGGATACCTGTTTAATGGTTTTCATGTAATTTTTACTGCAGGACTGTTTATCAAAGAAAAGAGCACATCATTCCCAATTCTTATGATGCTCGGAGCAGTTGTAAATGTTGTGGTGAATATTCTTCTAATCCCGTATATGGGAATGATGGGGGCGGCGCTTGCAACATTGGCAAGTTATGTTGTTATAGCGACAGGCTTCTATTTCACCTCTAACAGAATTTATCCTATAAAATATGAGTTTGGCAAGATTACAATAATTGCAGTTTCATTAACCTTTACCGCTATACTCTATTACACTTTGCGGGGGATGGGTATAACCGGAATAGTAGTTAAAATACTCATTTTTGTTCTATTCCTTGCATCGCAATTTGTATTTGGAGTGGTTAACTATGCTCAGGTTAAGGAAATTACGAAAGCTTTTATTAAGTCAAGAAAAAGAATAAACGAAAAACAATGAATAAAATCCCGATCAAGATCAAAGTGGTTGATCCGACATTACCGGCTTGTCCGTTACCTGAATACACTACTGAAGGCAGTGCCGGTTGTGATGTTAGAGCAGTATTAAAGGAGCCTAAAGTAATCCCCTCGGGTAAGTTTCTCCTTGTTCCCACGAATTTATCTGTTGAAATTCCACCGGGTTATGAAATTCAGGTCAGACCCCGAAGCGGACTAGCGGCTAAAAACGGGGTAACGGTGTTGAACACCCCGGGTACAATTGATTCTGATTACCGCGGTGAAATAAAAGTTATTCTTATTAATCTCGGAGACGAAGATTTTCTGATTAACCACGGTGACAGAATTGCTCAGCTGATTGTATCAAAGGTATATCAGGGACAGTTTATTCAGGTTGATGAATTACAGGAAAGTACACGAGGAACAGGAGGATTTGGCAGTTCCGGAATAAGTTAGATAAACTACTGATAATAATTAATACAAAAAAATAACGCTTTTGCAAAATTGAGATAATTGACAAGAAAAGAATAGTCAGAAATATACTGACAATGTTATGAGGATAATTAAATATGATAAGGGCGATGTTAAATCCATACCGGTACTTCTATCAAAAATACTGATTCGATGTACGGTGAGTTCTACTAAACTCGTTGCCAGTCAGTTTTCACCCTCCGGAAATCTCCAATTTATTTACCAATCTATACTTAGCTCCTGATTATGAAAAACCTTATTAATAATATTTTAATAGATTTTACATCAGGTTCAGGAGTAAGTTGTGTTGGTTTAATAACTATATTTCGATACAAATTCATTTATTTCTCCGAGTGCTTATGAAAAAAATATTTTATTTGTTTTTTCTCTTTCCTTCGGCACTGTACTGCCAGATACATTTCGACACAGTGGCTCACAAAACAATTGGTCCCGGAGTTACATACACAAAAATAATTGAGCATACAACACCATGGAGCATTGATATAATTAAGGCTGATTTAACAAATCCACATATCAGGCTGGAATCGGTATTAGCTAATGAACGACTCGGAGGCGGTAGAGAAAAAACCAGCTCAATGTCTGCACGCAGGAATTACAATGGCACTGGGCTGTAGGTGGGGTGAATGCTGATTTCTTTGATGGTGCCGGAAAGCCAATTAATATACAAATAGAGCAGGGGCAAATTGTACGACGGGAGCATGGTACTTTTCCATCAATTGGTTTTGATGAAGAGCATAACTTTTTTATGGGTAAACCAATCGTTTCAGGTAAAGTACTAAAGAGCGGCGAGGCATCGAATATAAATGCTTTTAATGTGGTTCGGGGTGCTGAAAGTGTAGTTTTTTATAATAGTTTTTATGGAACTGCAACAGGAGCAGGAAATGATGGAACTGAATTACTCATTCGGAACATTACCCCATGGTTTGTAAATGACTCCGTGTTATGTATAATAGATTCGATTGCAATAAACGATGGCAACATGACTATAGCTCCAGGTAAGAGTGTAATTTCGGCACAGGGAAGCAGAGCAGGTTTTTTTAATGGTTTAATGAAAGGAGATACTATTGCAATTGCAGTAAATGCGAGTACCGGTTTGTATAAAATGAAGGAAAGTCTTGGCGGACATCCGATAATAATTAAAAATGGCACTTATGCGGTGATGGACTCATCAGATCCTTTCGTAACTGCGAGGCATCCGAGAACAGGTATTGGGGTGAATGCAGATTCAACAGTATTGTATCTGGTAACCGTTGATGGAAGGCAGACCAGTAGCAAGGGGATGAACTTGTTCGAATTTGCTTCATTTATGCTAAGTATCGGTGTTTATCAGGGAATGAACTTTGATGGTGGCGGTTCCACTACTATGGTTGCCCGAAACCAGGTAATGAATTCTCCTTCGGATGCAACCGGAGAGAGGGCTGTAGCGAATTGTTTTCTTATTATTTCAACTGCTCCGGCAGGACCGATAAATAAACTTGAGTTGTTCCCGCGTGATGGGCGTCTCTATATTAATAACCAACAGCAGTTCACTGTTTCGGCGTATGATGAGTATTATAACCCTATCCCACTTTCACCGGGACAGGTTCAGTATCACCTCAATCCGCCGTCGCTTGGAAATGTTAATTCATCGGGGCTTTTCACTGCAGGTGTGCAGGCTGATACGGGATATCTGATAGCAAGCTATAATACCATCAAAGATTCAGTAAGAATAATTGTAAAGTCTGCCGCATACATTAACCTCTCGCCCTCTGTTGCAGTTACCGACAACTATTTTCTCATAAAATTTAAAGCCCGTGTTTTTGATATCGATAGCCTTGAACAGACTATTCCGCCTCAAAGTTTGATATGGCGATGCACTGATACTGCTGTTGGATACATTGATGCAGTCGGGCAGTTTAAGGGGAAAAAGGAAGGAAGCGCCCAAATAATTGTCACCTACGGAAGCATATCCGATACCTCCCAGGTTTATGTTGAAATCGGCAAGGGAGTAGTATTTCTTGATTCGTTAGAATCCGGAACAGATTGGTGGTTTAGTGGTGAAAACATCGATTCTCTAAACTGTTCACTGGTATTCGATCCATTATTTCCTTCGTTTGGACAAGGAGCTTTAAAGATTAATTATTCGTTTACCTATCAGTCGGGGAGTTATAATTGGCTATATTTGAAAAAAAGTTCCATGAATCTCTACGGCGTACCCGACTCAGTACTGTTGGATGTCAGATCCGATGGACAACCTCACAGAATTTTTTACGATTTCTTAGATGCAAATAATCTTACTGTTCGAGCTACCGGACATAAAGTAGCAAATAAGCCATTACAATACGAAACTATCAGGGCGCCACTTCCAAAATCAACACAGGTATTTTACCCTTTTCGTTTTAAGAGCATTAGTATAGCGCTTGGTAGTGGTCAGGTACCGGGTCAGCAATACACAGGTTCATTTCATATTGACGGCTTTCGGGTTAAATATCCTACCCCCATTACTACGCTTGAAAATAATTTCACTGAGCTTAATAACCGGGAATTCTATCTCTATCCGAACTATCCAAATCCATTCAATCCCTTTACTCGTATCCGATTTTGTGTTCCTCAATTGACTGATCCCGCGAGCCGTGTAACAGTGCGTGTATTCGATCTACTTGGTAACCGTATAACAGAACTGCTTAATGAAGCCCGGCCGGCAGGAGAACACTCTATTGAGTTCAACGGTGCCGGTCTTCCGAGCGGCGTGTATTTTTGTGAACTTCGTGCAGGTGAATATTATGCAATTAATAAAATGCTCCTGCTGAAATGATTAAATGAAAAAATTCACATCCTATGATAAATTATTCTTTTTCTTCTGCGGCTTTTTACTCATAAGGCTGTAGATATATTTTATACTTACACCTGTCTCTCTTGCCACTTCTTTTGGCTTCATTGTGGGGTTTTCCATCATGTATTTCATTATCATTTCCTCAAATGGAGAGAGAGAAAAATATACTTCTGTTTTCTGAAAGGTCTCCAATAATTTGATAAGATTATCAATTCCACAAAGATCGGCTATAATACGGTAGTCACCATCCAGTTTTTCCTGCCAGCTCGTGATTTTTAACCATTCGAATTTCATACTGGCTCCTATAATAAATGACTTATTAAGACGGATGTAAATATCAGAAATATCTTATGTCTTGATAACTTGACACGAAACTAATAATATACTTATATCAAGTCAAGTAAAACTAAGAAATATCTGCATAATAATGGATAAAGGAAAAATAGGTTTCCGATTGAATAATTTTCTTTCAGGAAAATTTGAAAATATGGAATCTGAAGCGGCATAACGCGGCAAAACAGTGGTATCTCTGCGGAACAGTTATTTTAACGGAAAAAGTATTCCCGGGGGTGAAATAATTTATAAACTTTTCGATCTCGGATGTAACCTGAAATGGCTGTTTACCGGAGAGATTGAGGCGTCAGAATTAACAGGGGTAAGAAAAGAATACCGCGTAGAAGCAATAGTGCCTGCCGGGAAGGGAGAGGTGGTTGATCTGACAGAATGGTATGAGTCGGATGTTCTCGATTATAATCCGGCAGATCATTGCTTCATTAAAGTGGATGAGGAATTCGGGTATTCGATGATGCCGATG
The DNA here is from genome assembly GCA_964438715.1 of uncultured Ignavibacteriaceae bacterium. Taxonomy (GTDB): domain Bacteria; phylum Bacteroidota; class Ignavibacteria; order Ignavibacteriales; family Ignavibacteriaceae; genus CAYTLQ01. The sequence continues at coordinate 7,221 of CAYTLQ010000234.1, read as the reverse complement.
ATAAATCCGGGTGATTTGGTGCTTATTTCATTTTCCTTAAAGCCTAAAGATGGAGATATAGTTGCAGCAAAATGGGATAAAACCAGAGGAGGACTTAAATTACTCAGGCTAAATTCAGCAATGCCGCAGATAGTAATCCTGCAAAGTTATAACCAGGCAATAGAACCAATCCTTCTGCCGAAAAGAGAGGTTACAATGTACAAGGTAGTGCTTATTAAGAAAAAGAAGTGATTCTTTACTTAATCCTCACCGAAATAATCATAATCAATCTTCTTTACTTCGTATGTCCGCTGTGTGGTACAACCGACATTAAAGTCTATCATTAACTGGGTAAGTTGTAAACCGTCAACCAGAACAATTTTTGTTTCATTCTTTGGAATGTATTCAAGAGCCTCTTTCGTGAAAGAGGAAGTTGTAATAAATATTCCTTTTTTTGCGCCCTGTCCTGCAAGAGCACCGACAAACTTTTGCAATTCAGGTCGTCCGACCAGATTTCCCTGTTTCCATCTTTTCGCCTGAATGTAAATTATATCTAAACCGAGCTTATCCTCTTTTATTGTACCATCAATACCCTCATCACCGCTTTTGCCGATAGCGCGGCCTGCTTCAATTATGGAGCCGCCATAACCCATTTTCACCAGCAGATCAACAACAAGCCTTTCAAAAAACGAAGGAGGCATTTCAATTACTTTGTTTAATAAATCGAAAGCAAGTGCCTGTCGTAAACTCTGATAGGCTTTATCTAATAATTCTTCAGGGGTAGCATTCTCATCTATTGACGAAGATTTTTCCTCCTCATCTTTGAAATGATCATTTTTTTGTGGTTTAATGAAGTCAACAAATGAGTCAAATTTTTTAAGAAACTGGTTATCAATTCTTTCAGGATTTTTACTCAACACATCTATTCCCTGAGGAGTTATCATAATTACTCCTCTTCGTGGTGAAGAAAGTAATCCGGCTTTTTTTAAGTAGGTTCTCGCCCAGCCTGCACGATTATCAAAAACCGGTTGAACGCCACTTTTGAGGAGTTCCTTTTTTTCCGTCTCTGTTAAATTGAAATGAACGGCAAGTTGTTCAATTATTTCCTGAAAATTGTACTCCTTTCCATCTTTTATTGAAAGAAGCAAAGGGAGCATGATTGATTGATAATCCGGAATCATTGTTTTTGTGAAAGTATAATTTTGAAAATCAAATATAAGAGATCAATCTACTTCACTCAGACAGTAAATTCAATTATTATAAAAATTATATGCTACAATGAACAAAATTGATCAGTTTACTAATTCAAAATTACATCTTTCAGGAATAATCCCATGATACTTTATTGGAATTATTATTAAAAAAATAATTTGACATAAACACAAATAACTGTATATTTCGGTAATTAACGAAATGATTTATGAGCGAAAAAAGTACAATTATCTTTAAAGCGCTTTCCGATTTCACCCGCCTTCGAATTCTCAGGGTATTGCAAAGCAGAATATTATGCGCATGTGAAGTAAAAGATATTTTTGGATTAGCAAGCTCCACAATATCTCAGCACATGGGAATATTACGAGATGCAGGTTTTATTACAGAAGAAAAAAGAGGGAAATGGGTATATTATTCTATTAATCTCCGGCCTAAAGATCCGCGGGTCAGTTCAATTCTTTCAATGCTTGATTATTGGATTGATGACACAAATACTATTACTCACGATTTATCTGCCGCACATAGTAAGTCAAAACAGCCCGGATCAAGCTGTAAAATTTAATCATATTTCGGTAAATAACTAATTGAGAGGTTCATGACACCAAAATTCAAAGTATTATTCGTTTGCATACATAACAGTGCGCGCAGTCAAATGGCGGAAGCGTTTCTGAAGCATTATGGTGGGTCTGATTTTGAAGTTCACAGTGCGGGCCTTGAGCCGGGTAAATTGAATCCGGTTGTTGTTGAAGCAATGCGTCAGGCAGGTATAGATATTTCGGGCAACAGAACGAAAAGTGTTGATGAATATCTTCGTTCAGGAGAGCAATTTACGCATGTAATTACCGTATGCGATGAAACCAGCGCAGAACGATGCCCTGTATTTCCGGGACCGACCAAACGACTACACTGGGGTTTTCGCGATCCTTCATCATTATCAGGAACGCCTGAGGAAAAATTGCAGGAAACAATAAAAATCCGTGATGAAATTAGTACAAGAGTACGGAATTGGGTGAGCGAATTACAGGTCAATTTTAATCAGGATTAAATAATATGGAACAAGTATCAAAGAAATTGTCATTTCTCGACAGATATCTTACACTTTGGATTTTTCTTTCAATGCTCCTTGGCGTGATGTCAGGCTATGTGTTCCCTGAGATTAAGAATTTTTGGAGCGCTTTCCAAAGGGGAACTACCAATGTGCCTATTGCGATAGGATTGATACTGATGATGTATCCTCCATTAGCGAAAGTAAAGTATGAGGAAATGGGAGATGTTTTTCGTAATGGCAAAGTTCTGTTGCTCTCTCTCATTCAAAACTGGATTATTGGTCCGGTTCTGATGTTTATTCTTGCAGTAGTATTTCTTCAGGATTATCCTCACTACATGGCAGGCTTGATAATGATAGGACTGGCGCGCTGTATTGCAATGGTGATTGTTTGGAATGACCTTGCTTGTGGTGATACAGAATATGCCGCGGGGTTGGTTGCATTCAACTCGATATTTCAGGTATTGTTCTTCTCAGTATATGCATATTTTTTCCTTACAGTTATGCCTCAGTGGTTTGGGTTACAGTCATTTAGTGTGAATGTTACTATCGGGCAAATTGCCGAAAGTGTTTTTATTTATCTGGGCATTCCCTTTCTTGCCGGCATCATTACACGGTTTTCTTTACTTCGTTTAAAAAACAAGGAGTGGTATCACTCGAAGTTTATTCCCAAAATTTCTCCGATTACTTTAATAGCCCTTCTCTTTACTATTTTTGTTATGTTCTCTCTTAAAGGGGAGTATATTGTTCGTATTCCTTTAAATGTAGCAAGGATTGCTCTGCCACTTATAGTATATTTTGTGGTGATGTTCCTCATTTCATTTTATCTGAGCCGAAAGTTTAATGCGGGTTATAGAAAATCGGCAACATTATCATTCACAGCGGCAAGTAATAATTTTGAACTGGCAATAGCTGTTGCAATTGCGGTATTTGGAATTAACTCCGGTGAGGCATTTGCGGCTGTTATCGGTCCACTTGTGGAGGTGCCAGTACTTATTTCGCTTGTACAGGTTTCATTGTATTTCAGAAAAAAATATTTTTTGCCGGAAACGGCACAAACATAAAACATATAAATCAGGAAGGTCTTTATTATGATTAGCGACACGGAAAAAAAAGAAATAGTAAAAGAAAAATATGGTGCAATAGCGGCTGAAATAAATAATCAGGGTTGTTCATGTGGATGTGGGAAAAACTCAAAAATTGTTGGTTATACGATTATGCAGGATGATTATACATCATTAGATGGCTACCTCCCCGAAGCAGATCTTGGATTGGGTTGTGGCCTGCCAACAGAGTTTGCTGATATTAAAGAAGGCGATACGGTAGTTGACTTAGGCTCCGGTGCAGGGAATGATGTTTTTGTTGCACGGGCAATTACAGGGGAAAAAGGTACTGTTTACGGAATAGACTTTACTCCTGAAATGATTGCTAAAGCAGAAAAGAATAATGCTAAGTTGGGGTATAGTAATGTTTTCTTCAAATATGGAGAAATTGAAGCAATCCCCCTCGACCCGGGTATTGCTGATGTTGTTCTCAGTAATTGTGTTCTTAATCTTGTTCCGGATAAAATAAAAGCATTTGAAGAAATTTATCGGATAACAAAACCGGGTGGACATTTTTGTATCTCGGATATTGTGCTTAAAGGTGATTTACCGCATCAGCTAAAAAAATCTGCTGAAATGTATGCCGGTTGTGTTTCAGGAGCAGTGCAGGAGGAAGAATATATCGGAATTATAGAATCTGTCGGCTTTAAAGATGTGCGTATTCGTAAAGTCAAACCGATATTTTTACCCGATGAAGTATTGCGTGAATATCTTAGTAATGAAAAAATAGAAGAATTCCGTCAGAGCAAAATGGGGATTGTAAGTATAACTGTAACCGGAGAAAAATAAAGATATAGAATAAATGGTTTAGTTGAAATTTTGGTGGTAGTAACCATCCGTAGAAAAAGAGTACATGCTCCGGATAATTTTTACCACCATTTTTCAACTGAACCGTAAAATTGTTACAATATTATGCCGCTTATTGAAATGAGATTTCATCAACTGAATTCTAATATTCTTTTCTATAGAAATCTCCCCCTACCATTGAATTATATTAAAAGAAAATCCCGTCATCCCCACAAAAACCGTTTTTTGGGCAGAAATTTTACACTTAGGGATTGAACGAAAATATAAGAATTGAATGACCCAATTGGGTTATTGACTATTTTCATTCTTCAGTATAACTTTAACTATTATACATAGATTTTATTAATCAGTTTACTCTTCTGAAATAATTAATTAAATGGGAAAATGTTAACGGAGTTCCCTGGTGGAAACTGTCTATACCATTTAATCAGTTAAGAAAGTAGAGGCGTTAAAGATTCGATTGGTGAAGTGAAGTTGAAAAGTATTAAAATGTTAAACAAATATATGGAGAAAAAAATGAAAAGAATATTTATCTCGATATTATATTTATTGACAATTAATCTTCATCCTCAGTGGATACCTACAAATGGACCAGAGGGCGGATACATAAACTGTCTTACGGTTTCAAATTCAAATATTTATGCGGGTACTCAGGGCGGAGGTGTGTTTCTTTCCACAAATAATGGAAACAATTGGACAGCGATTAACACGGGACTGGGAAATACAGATGTTTATTGTATTGCTGTTTCCGGCACAAATATATTTGCCGGTACCGGAATGGGAGTATATCTTTCCACCAACAATGGCTCAAGTTGGAGTGCAGTTAATAATGGAATAGGAAATACCTATGTTTATTCACTCACATCTTCCGGAACAAATATATATGCAGGAGTCGGAAGTTACGGAGTATATCTTACCACGAATAATGGCGCTAATTGGAGTCCGATCAATTCCGGATTAATAAACTCTACTATTAAGTCAATTGTAGTGTCAGGTTCAAATCTTTTTGCCGGAGACTTTGGCAAAGGTGTCTTTCTCTCAACTAATAACGGCACATCATGGACAGCGGTTAATAACGGATTAACAAACAGAAATGTTCACTCACTCTTATTAGTTGGTAGTAACCTTTATGCGGCGACTTATGGAGGTCTTTTTGTTACTACAAATAACGGCTCAAATTGGAGTCGGCTTGGTGAAGGTACACTAAGCTCAACTGTGTATTCACTACAATATTTAGCTCCTAATATTTTCGTTGGTACTTCCAGTGGAGTTTACCGTTCATCTGATAACGGGACAACCTGGACACAGGTTAACTCGGGATTGACACAAACTGATGTACTTGCATTAGCAGTATCCGGAACTGATATATTTGCTGGAACAATGTATGGGGGTGTTCACCGTACAACAAATAATGGCACTAACTGGAATGTAGTGAATACAGGACTGACAAATTCGTATGTTCTTTCACTGCTCTATAACGGCAATAATCTTTTTGCCGGAACTTTGCGAGGCGGAGTGTCTCTAAGTACAGATGGTGGGTCAAACTGGACAATAGTTAATACGGGATTAAAAAATGCAATTGTTTATGCACTTGCTGGTTCCGGAGACGCAGTATATGCCGGCACCGGCGGTGGAGTACATAAAACAACAAACAATGGTTCAAACTGGGCACAAATAAACTCTGGTCTTACATACACCACTGTCAGGGCTCTTCTTATTTCTGATACGAATGTATTTGCCGGTACCGTTAGTGGCGGGGTATTCCGCTCTTCAATAAATGGTGGCAACTGGACAGCTTTTAATTCCGGATTTTTTAATAAAAATATACTTTCGTTTTATAAGTATAGCGATACTCTTTTTGCCGGCACTGAGGCAGGAGCTTACCGTACTACTGATAACGGTTTAACATGGAATAGTGCGGGCCTTATGAGTTATTATGTTTATTCCTTTTCATCATTTGGAACAAATCTATTTAGCGGAACTTTTACGGGGGTATGGCATTCAACGAATAAAGGTGTTTCATGGGTTCAAAGATTACCCGGACTGGCAAATAATAAAGTATTTTCTCTAGTATGTATTGACTCAACTATTATTGCCGGAACTGAAAAAATTGGCGTCCAGGTTTCTACTGATTACGGCAAAAACTGGCAAGCTATTAATGATGGATTAACTTGTACAACAGTGAATTCTCTTATATTGGTTGGTCCTTATATCTATGCAGGAACTAACAGCGGTGTTTGGAAAAGACCGATATCAGAAATAGTTACCTCTCTGAAAGAGTTATCTCCGGATCTGCCCGACGAGTTTACTTTAAATCAAAACTACCCAAATCCATTCAATCCAAGTACAACAATTAGTTGGCAGTCTCCCATAGGGGCTTATACGACATTAAAAGTTTATGATGTGCTTGGAAATGAAGTGGCGACATTGGTAAATGAATATCGGGAAGCAGGAAATTATGAAGTTGAATTGAATGTCGGGCAGACTATAAATTTGTCTAGCGGGGTATATTTCTATAAACTTCAGATTGGTGAATTTGTTCAAACAAGAAAAATGATATTAAGTAAGTAATTCTATAATACTTTGGATGTGCGGCAGAGTAGCATAAGTGTTATTTTACTTAGGCAGAATACTTAATCAGACTAAGTTGCCGTACATCCTCTGTTAATTTTGAGAACAAATAATTTTATTCTAACCGAATTGTATTTTCAGTATAAAATGTTTGAGCAAGTAATGATGGTGCATACTCATCTTACGAAAGAAATGTAGCATAATTTTAAGCATACCGAACAATAAGTGAATATAATTCAATCAGAAAAATAATTTTCACTCCTTTTTGAATAAGTTCGTTTAAGCTATTTTTGTTTAAAGTGACATACCACTGTTAAGTTCCAATAACCTCTTTTGCAGGTCAGAGGTCTGCCCGATGTAGATTTTATTGAAAGCGGGAGAATAAAGAACATAAACGGTGAAGGTCATAAAATCAGATGAATAATTTAAAGCATAAAACCCGCAAATTGCGGGTTTAATTGCTCCGCGAGCAGGACTTCCGTTAGCTAACGGACAACCCTTCGG
>CAYTLQ010000233.1:0-3781 GCA_964438715.1 uncultured Ignavibacteriaceae bacterium | reverse complement strand
CACTTACGCGGTCACCTATTAAGACCTTTTTCACCATCTTCTTTTCTTCCGATGCAGATACACTTTCTTTATGTTGTACATCGGGATGTCTCATTGCCGCGGCTTCAGTTTCTGCTTCTTCGGGCGATTTACCTGATTTTGCCAGCTTGAATTTTTTCATTATTGTTTCTTCGTCAATATCAACGGCCTTGGCGTAATCGCGCAGAAAAGCCTTAACATAAAGTTCCGGCAGAAATGAAAAATCACCTTTTTCTAATTGATGAAGAAACTTCAAATCGATTTTAATAATTCTGGCAATCTGTTCAGGAGATAATCCCGCCTTTTCTCTTGCTTCTTTTAGTTCTGATGCTATTTTTTCAAACATTTTTGGTTCGTATAACTGTTAAAATAATAGTTACTCTTTTTTTCTTAACCGTGCGGCAAAAGCGCCATCAATTTTATGTTTGTGGGGCAAAGTCTGTACGCATCCAAACTCGTCAACGACATCATTCGGTACCCATTCACGGGCATTTTCTAATTTGAAAGACGAATCGGATGCCAGAAACTTATGCACCACACCGATATTTTCCTCCGGTTCTATCGTGCAGGTGCTGTAAACAAGCACACCACCGGGTTTAACAAGATTTGCCGCGTTCTTTAATATTCGCAACTGTAGTTCTGTAATTTGCTGAATATCAACGAGCTCTTTTTTCCATTTTATATCCGGTTTTTTAGAAAGAGTGCCAAAACCTGTACAAGGCACATCCGCAAGAACCCGATCAAAACTTTCTCCGCCAAAGGTTTCAGCATCGGCAACTACCGGTTTTACAATCGAGACTCCAAGCCGTTGAAGGCTTTGTTCCAAAAGGCGTAACCTGGTTTCAAACCTATCAACTGAAACAACGGTACCTTTATTTTTCATCAGGTCTGCCAGGTAAACCGACTTTCCTCCCGGAGCGGCACAAATATCAAGAACAGCCATACCCGGTTGTGGATCGAGCAAGCGGCAGGCAAAACCCGCACTCTCATCCTGTATTGTAAAATATCCATCAATGAAATACTGCCATTGGGCGATGTTTGTGAGATTCAGAAGTTTAAAGAACTCCGGAAGATAATTTCCCTGTTGAAATTTCAGGTTCACCGATGAAAGCAGATTGAGGAAATCCTGTGTGCTCACTTTGAGTGTATTTACCCGAAGTGTCATATTAGGACGCTCGTTGTTTGCAATAAGCAACGCCTCAACATCTTCGCGTGAGTACCTTGCCAGCCAACGCTTTACCATCCATGCCGGGTGTGAATAGTAACTGCTATAATAGCCTATAAGATTTTCGTTTGGATCAGGGTAACGAAGCCCGTTTTTACTTCTTATAATATTTCGTAAAACTGCATTTGTGATATCGGCAGGTTTCTGTCCTTGTAGTTTTTTAATAAACTCCACAGCCTCATTTACAGCGGCATACTCGGGAACTTTTTCAAGAAATAGAATCTGATATAAAGCAACACGAAGAGCATTTTTCAGAACAGGTATAGCTTTTGAAAACTGACCTTTATAAAACCCGCTGAGAATCCAGTCAAGTCGTCCCATCCATCGTACAACGCCATGTACTATTTCGTACAGTAAAGCCTTATCCTGTGCATTCAGTTCGGAATACTTCAGTTCATGATCGAGAAGTTTCTCTAAATACGAGTCGGTACGCTCAACCCTGCTGAGTACTTTCACAGCTGTGCCGCGCACACCCTCATATAAACCTTTACGCTGGGTGACTTGTTCTTCCTGAGGTTTGGTTACCTGATCAATAGGGGTATCCCCTCTTTCTTCGTTCTTTCTGTGTGATATCAAAGATCTTCCTGAAAAGATTTTCTTCTGTTGGACTCATTACTTTTTGCCGACGAAGCATCACCCGTTTTGCCGTTTCAAGGCTACGCTCTATATCGTAGGTAGTTATCGCATCACTGCCACCCCAGGAGAACGAGGGGAGATATTTTGGCGGGAAGCCGGAACCAAAAACATTACATGAGAAGCCGACCACCGAACCCGTGTTAAACATACTGTTAATAGCTGCTTTTGAGTGGTCGCCCATAACCAGACCAAGAAATTGACTGCCGCTATCAATTATTTCACCGTTTACATAAACCTTCACATTGCCGTAATTATTCTTTAAATCACTGCAGTTTGTATCGGCTCCGATATTCACCCAACTGCCGAGGTAAGCGTGACCTAAAAATCCGGAATGTTGTTTATTCGAGAAGGAATGTATAATTGAATGCTCAAGCTCGCCACCAACTTTACAGACCCTGCCAATGCTCACATTTTCATAAATACGGGCACAGCTTTTTATCTGCGATGATTCCCCGATGTAAACAGGACCCTCAATTACCGAGTTTGGATAGATGACCGCATTTCGGTCAATAACTATAGGACCGCCTGAAGCATCCAAAACAACCCCCGGTTTTACGACAGCACCTTCAGCAATATAAATATTTTCTTTACCTACAAGATGTGCCCCATCGAATACCGTTCCGCGAATGTTATCGGTACTTTCTGCAAGGTGTGTTCTTATAAATTCTTTGAAGTCCTTAAGCATTTCGTTGTGATTATTATTGATGAGATCCCAGGTGTAATTGATAAACTGCACATTCACCTGTTCACTCTTTAGTCCTTCAAAATCAGATGGGGTAAGTAAATCGTTAAGACGGCTTACTATTCGCGGTAAGAATGAGGCAGATACCCTTGCTGCTGCGATTGTACTGCCGCACATGTATATTGTATCTTTTGGTCCGTTAACAGGAATCAGATCTGCAAAATCATCAGAAGGAAGTATTCTGCCGTTAATAAATAAGCAATCTTCCTCAGCAAGTTCATTTACTTTTATTTCAGGGTATCGGATTTTAAGAAATGCTTCAAGATAAGGACGCGTATGGAATCTGAGCTTTAGCCCGGGATAATGACGGGCTATTTTTTCGCGAATCATATTCATACCGCATACCAGGTCATATACCGGGCGGGCATAGATCAGCGGCTCAAGCCTGTCATAGTATAAATCTTCAAAAATACATAGTTGCATAATGTAATTTAGGAAATCAGGTTGATTTATTGAAAGTATTTACGAAAGGAAGGTACATCGGGAGAAACAACCCGCTGAAAAATAAAAAAACCGTACCCACAATTTTGGAGGTACGGTTTATGATAATTAGAAATACCTTATTTATTTCCTTTTGCGTATTTTTTATTGAACTTCTCAACGCGTCCGGCAGAATCCACTAATTTCTGTTTTCCGGTGAAAAATGGATGAGAACCGCTGGAAATTTCTAAGCGTACCAAGGGGTATGTATTGCCATCTTCCCACTGAATTGTTTCATTTGTTTTTATAGTTGAGCGCGTTAATATTGCAAAATCGCAGGAAAAGTCCTTAAATACTACAGGCCTATACTGCGGGTGAATTCCTGATTTCATTTATTACCTCTGTTTCTTTCAAATTAAAATCTAATAAAAAATAACCTTAAATATATCTATTCTTACAGGAAATAACAAGTCATGGGTCATCTGAAAAAACAGTAAAAAAAAAGTGATAAAGTTCCTAAAATTGTGTAAAAGCAAGATTATTAACAAAAGAGGCATTGCCCATAGTCTGATTAATAAAATTACTGATTAAGAAGAAGGTTTTATCAAGGCTTCTTACACTTTCAAAACATCCTATTGCATTAGTACGTCTTCTTACCTCTCTGAAAGTTCTATCTATAGCATTACTTGTGTTTATAAAGTGATACAGAAAAGCTGGAAGAGAGAATTTAGTTTTAATAT
>CAYTLQ010000232.1:0-9111 GCA_964438715.1 uncultured Ignavibacteriaceae bacterium | reverse complement strand
CTCAAAGGCAGCTCGCCAATTTCTTCAATGATGCTTTCTTTCAGCGTTTCAAATTTTTCAGTTTCACCTGCCAAATAAACCAACGAAACTTCCACAATGTCCTTTTCAAAACGCATGGCTTTGAAATCAACATCCGAAACCGTGCGAAGCAATGGTTTTACAACGGCTTCTAAAAATTCCATTTTGTCAAAAGTCAGGTTGTTCCAGAAGTTTTCATCTTCCAGGCGTTGCAATTCATTTCGAGCTTCCATAATAACAACCGAATTTTTCGGAAGCGCATCAACTTGTTTTCTGATTTTCTGAATTTCTTTGTTTACAATTTCAGTATTGCTTTGATTTTGGGCTTCCTTGATTTTTTCCAACCGCACACCAAATATACTAACAGGCAGAGGGACTTGTCCTTTCAGTTCGTTGCCTCTCGGGTTGAGTTTAAAATATTCAACGTTTTCCCAACAATCGAGTATCAGGAAATTGTATTTTTGTTTGCACCAAGGTTTTAGTTTATCAGGTTCGAGTAAACGAGTTCCTCTGCCTATCATCTGCCAAAATTTGGTGTAGCTGTAAACAGGTTTAGCAAAAACCAAATTCACCAACTCACGAACATCAATGCCCGTGTCGAGCATATCCACACTAATGGCAATGCGTGGCATATCGTTATTTGTAAACTGGTCGAGCAAACCGCCTTTGCCATAAACCCGTGGGTCTTCGCTTACCAATACTTTGGCTAATTCGCCTTTGTATTCGGGATAAAGCGAATCAAAAATTTCTTCTATTCGTCTTGCATGGGCTTTGCTGATGCAAAAGAAAATCGTTTTCCCAGGCAATACTCCGTTGGCATCTTTGATACATTCTTCCATGAATTCACGGACAATCAAAGCATTCGTTCCTCTGTTGATTACTTTCTTTTCAATCTCTGTTCCTTCGTAATTGATTTCTTCAATTTCTTTTCCCTCCAACATCAGTTTTTGTTGGTCTTCCAATGAAATTGTCCGCTTGTTAATTCCTTCTTCCTGAAACTTGGTCTTAATTTTCATTACCTGAAAATTGCTCAGGTAGGGCGGTATGTGATTGACTGCTTCTTCATAGGAATAAGCAAAAGTCGGAACGCCATCTTCACATTCAAACAATTGAAATGTGTTGTGGTCAATTACATCCGTTGGCGTGGCTGTTAAGCCGAGAGTAATGGTATTGAAGTAATCAAGAATTTCCTGATAAGTATTGTAAATGCTTCTGTGGCTCTCGTCCACCACAATCAAGTCAAAGAAATGCGGACTCAAACTTTTTTCTTCATTGCGAATAATGTTCAACATGGTTGGATAGGTTGAAACATAAATTCGTCTGTCGGTGGCAATTTTCTTTTCGCCTTGTTTTGGCCAGCGAGGTTCATTGGGTAAATGCTCTTTGAATGCTTCCAGTGTTTGGTCACGAAGTGCAATTCTGTCAACCAAAAATAAAACTCTTTCTACCCAACCAGCTCTCATTAATGCGTCCACCAAGGCAATGCAGGTTCTTGTCTTACCTGTGCCTGTTGCCATTACCAACAAGAATCTGCGTTTCCGTTTTTCAACGGCTTCCATTACAGTACGAATTGCTTGAATTTGATATGCCCGACCTGCAATTTTTGTATTAATAAAATCACCTGCTAATTGTTTTCTCGCCTTGCGTATGTAGGCGTACCGTTCAAGGTCGTCCCGTGTCGGAAATCCGTGAACTTTTTGGGGTGGATAGTTTTCTAAGTTCCAAAAGTAAATATCGTATCCGTTAGTATAAAAGCAGAATGGCAAGTCAACGCCTTGTGTTGATTGGATGTTGTAGCAATATTGTTTGGCTTGTTCCCGTCCGAGAGCAGCGTCCACCGAAGTCTTTTTGGCTTCAACAACGGCAAGCGGTTTGCCGTCTTTACCTAACAAAACATAGTCACTGTATTGATGTCCAGCGTATGGCGTTGTTGGTTCTTCTACAACGGTCAGTTGAATATCAAATTCCTCAATTACCTGAGTTCGGTCAGTCACATTCCAGCCCGCCTGTTTTAAGCGGTTGTCAATGATTTCTTTCCTTGTCAGTTTTTCGTTCTTCACTTTACCAGATTCTAAAATTTATAGTTGGTTAAAATACGCAAAAAATCCGTTTTGTTGTCCGAATGCTCTGTCTGTGCGTTGGAAGAAACGACTCTTTGGCTTTTGCCTGAAGGGTTGGCTTGTGTGGCAAAAACCAATGTGCCGTTTGTGCGGCTACCAACAAAAATTGAATTATAAAAAAGCGCGGTTGGGGAAATAAAAAAAAACAGAAGAGTAGGCAATGAGTGCCTGCCCGTTCGGCAGACAGGTCGGGTTATTTGTCTGTCAGTTTCGTTTTTCATTCCAAAGTTTAATATTCGGTTTTCATTCTTAATTCGCTATGACATTGTCTTTTTTTCCGCTTGTGCATAACCTTCCGGTTTTTCTGAACGGTGGTAGTTAACCCTGCCACCGTTTTTTTGTTTCTTCTTTTAATCTCCTTACCCCTTTTAACGACTTCCTACTTCAACTGATTTTTTTTGTTAGTGTCTTACAGCTCAATCTGAAAAATTACCATAAATATAGAATTACGAGCTTGTAAAGTAATTACATAACAAGGATGCAGTTGGATTGGACATTCGGGAGGGGAAGAATATTAAGAATGAGTTACACGATTTGTGAGATTTCATCCTGAAACAACAATGTTGTGGGGGGAATTATCTTAGCTTCAGAAGTCTTTCAAATGAAGAGAAGGAGGAAGTATAAATAAAAATGGAGAAACAGCTATTTCAGCCATTTCTCCAAATTTAACTCTATACAAGTATTATTTTCCGGTATCCTTAGCGAACTCAATGTTACAAACTATTTTAACATCTTTACCAACAACGGCTCCGCCTGTTTCCATAAGTGTATTCCACTTGAGGTTGTAGTCGAAACGATTAATTGTTCCGGTAAGTTTGAATGCAACTTTGGTATTTCCCCACGGATCTTTCACTGTGCCAAGATAATCAACATCAAATGTAACTTTCTTTGTAACATCACGAATTGTAAGATTACCTGTAAGTTTGTATTTGTTACCTTTACTTTTCTTCATTGATGTGCTGACAAATTTCATTTCCGGATATTTCTCAGCATTGAAGAAGTCATCTGATTTGAGGTGATCATCGCGTTTCTGATTATCGGTATTAATGCTGGCGGTTTTAACCACAAAGGTGACTGAAGCATCGTTAAAATCATTGTCTGATTTTGAGGTAAACTCAGCGCTATAATCTTTGAAAAAGCCTGTTACTTCAGAAATTACCAAATGTGTAACATTGAACATCACATTAGAGTGAGAATTGTCAAGTTTCCATTTTGTTTGTGCTGAAAGTGTCGAGGTTGATATGATGAGCAAGAGGACAAGAGCCTTGAGTATTTTCATATTGATTTTCTCCTATGATTAATGTGTAAATATTTAATACAAATATATTACTAACTTAAAATATTGTCAAGACAAATTTTGAAACTTTAATCAAAATGCCATAATAAATTTTTTTAGTGTTGATATATCTCGTAATTACAGGTATTTTTAGTAAAAAGTTCATTTAATTATGCAGATTTTACTTCCTCATAACATTTTTACCTATCTTTTCACCCAGTCTCTTCCAATTGAGATGAAAAAATTGGTGAAATATTACCCGGCTTCAATACTTACCAGTTCTTTATCAGAGGGTAAAGGTCACATTGCATTAATTCCAACCTTGGATTTATTAAAACATAATGACCTTTATATTTCTTCTAAATTGGGTATTTCCTTTGAAGGCTCCTTATCAAATTCGTATGTATATTTTACTCCGTACAAGCAAGGATTAAGCAATGTAGCCTTGGCGGGGGATATCTCCACCGTCGAGACCATTCTCCTGAAAATCTGGGTTAGGGAAATGTATGATTCGGAGGTTCAAATAAGGTTGGCAGAAAATGCTTATGAAAGTACTGAATCCAGAATGATTACAGGCGATAAGAATTTTTCTGATGCAAATTATTTAAAAGGGCTTAGTTTTTCTGAAGAAATAGTAGAATTAATCTCCTATCCCTTTGTTAATTATGTTTTTGCTTCAAAAAATAAAGAAGTTCTTGAAGAGTTTCACAAACAGGTTGAGGTCATTGAACAGAAAATTTATGACAGTGTTGATTCTCCAGAGTGGGATGTGAATTTTAACGAGGAGACGAAAGAATATTTCAGAGAAAATATGTCGCATGTCATCTATGAGTTTGACGAGCAGGACAGAGAGGGTATTAATGAGCTAATAAAATTGCCATATTATCATGGAATGGTAGAAGATATTAAAGAACTGAAATTTATATAAAGGACTGCCCCCCGCCTGAAGGAGAGGGGCAGAGAAAAGAAAGCATCAAAGAGCTACATGAGAGACACTTAAAACATTCGGGTTTTCCTGAATTAACTTTAAGTTTTCAGTAGAAATAGCTGTTTGCAATTTTAATGTACAACTTGCAGCAATTCCCCCCTCAAAAATAACATTTTCAATCTCCTCGATATTGATGTTAGAATCTCTGATAACAGCAAGAATAGAGGCAAGAACACCCGGACGGTCGTAGTGTTTCACAACTAACTGATAATGAGCATCGGTTACTTTTGCTCTGTTCACCCAGTGTGCAATTACACCGCTATTGATAAACTCTCTTATAATTTTGACTGTTTCTGCCGCAACAGCATTTTGAGCTTGTTCAGTAGATGCTCCTATATGATGAGTAACATAAATATTGGGATTGTTCTGGAGTTTTGATGAAACACTTCCGCTTTTATCCTCAGGCTCACCTTGGAAGACATCTAAAGCGACTCGAATATTTTTTTCCTTAATAGCGTCGAGAAGTGCATCTTCATCAATTATCTCTGCCCGTGAAGTATTAATGAGAATAGCGTTGGGTTTCATATAGCTAAACATTTCTTTATTAAAAAGACCTCTGGTTTGAGGGGTTAACGGCAGGTGAATGGAAACTATATCGCACATGGGGAGCAGTTGATCCATCTCGGAAAAATCTTTAATCATTTCACCTTCAATTCGAGAGATATCTTTTCCGTAAACATTCATCCCAAAAGCAATTGCTCTTTTTGCAACCTCTTTACCAATAGCACCAACACCAATAATACCAAGGTTTTTGCCAAAAAGACCCTCAGCCTTTGAATACTCGCCTTTATTCCACTTACCATTACGGAAATCAATAACATTGTCCGGAATACGGCGATCGCATGAAATAATTAAACCCATTGCGAGTTCAGCAACGGCAATAGAATTCATACCAGGGCAATTTGCTACATAAACACCTTTTTGATTTGCAGCGGCAATATTAATATTATTAACACCTGCTCCGGCACGAATTATAAGATTGAGATGTTTAGCATTATTTATTGTTTCAGCATTTACAATAGTAGATCGTACTACAATAATATCAACATCTTCGGCGGCTTTTGGTAAGTCATTTTCACCCAATTTGGGCTGATAAAGGACTTCTAAATCCATTGCTTTTAATTGTTCGATATAAATTTCAGGAAATTTATCAGCGATGAGTACTTTAACTTTCATAGTGCACCTATAAGGATTTTTATCTGGAGAATTATTAAACTGTGCATCAAAATTACATAGAATCCGTAATACGGACAATTAGCAAATAACATTTGTTTTCCGGATTGTGAGTGCAAATACAGAGGAAGAAAATAGGTCGGTTCAATAATTAAGTCCAAAGGCTTTGGTGAAAGAATTTTTTATATATTTTGTGATATTTTTTTCAAATAATGACCTCGCCCGATTTGACACGGGTAGGCAAATATTTTAATGCTCTATGCCATTAACCGGTAACCCTATTGTAGATAATATTGTATTTGTTCTCAAGGATTTTATAGACATCCTGTTTCTCTTTGATTCTAAAGGAAAACTCCAGGACTATGTTCATAATGAGCTCTCACCTGAACTTGACATAGGGGATATTATGCGAGGAGAACATTATTCATCTGTATTTGGTGGTATTAAGTACTCGTTCATCGTACAATTTATTGAATCAGAACCTGAAATTACTACCTCGAGAGAAATTAAAAAGTGGATCTCGGTGGGCGAAGAAAAGTTTTATTTTTCAATACATAAAATACCAATAGGCGGGTTTTTCATCATAGCATTTCAGGATTATACTGCACTTCGTATGGCGGAACAAAATTTGTTGCTGAACGCACGGATTGTAGATAATTTACCCTTTGCTTTAATCTGTCTCGATCTTGATTTTAATATTGCTTACTGGAATAGCAAAGCTGCGGATTATTTCAGATATAAACAGGGGCTTGTGCTGGAAAAACCCATTGACGAGATTTTAAGGATGGAATATGAAAACCTTTCCACTTTTGAATACCGGAGTGCAGTTTACCGCGATGGTTTTTGGAAAGGAATGGTAAAAGCGGGACCGCTCTATGGAGATGCACAGCCTTATTATCTGGAGTCGCTCATTCTCAGGAATGCTGCGAACAAAATAATTGGCATAATGGAAATGTACTATCCCGGTGATTTACCGCATCTTAAAGAAAACGAACTAAGAACAGGGGTATATGACTTTAAATCGTTATTTGAAAATATTTCTGTTGGGTTTTTTGTTGTCCATGAGTCGATTTTTAGTTTCCTGAATGATTCATTCGCAAAATTACTTGGATATAGGGAGGAAGAACTCTCCGGTACAAATATTCTTTCCCTGGTGGATGAGGCTGAAAGAGATGATCTCGAAAATAAGATGAATATGATTCTCTCCGGTGACAGCCTCGAAGAGTCAGGGGTGTTTAAGTTTAACCACAAAAACGGTATTACAGCCGTACTACTATCATTAGAGTTAACAGGCGTTTCTCTAAGTAACGATATATCAATAGTTGGCTTAGCTAAAGATGTTACAGAGGCAAACATCAGAGAAGAAATGAAACCGGAAATGGTGGTTCAGCCGGAACCGGACACGTCATTTGTATCAGATAAGGAACATGATTTCCGAACTTACTTGAATGGAATTATGGGATTTTCTGAAATCCTAATGGAAAGATTTAACGAATTCGAAGATCAAAGTGTTTATCTTTTTGCTCAGCACATCAACCTTGCAAGCAAGCGAATTAAAAAACTCGTTGAAGAAAACCCGGCAATTCTGGACTATGAGGCGAAAAAACTCGGTATTTCGCTTACATCGTATCAATTATCTGATTTACTACAGGCGACGAAAGAAAGTTGTTTAAAAATCGCCACTAACAGTGTTGCACGATTTCATTTCGAAAACAGCGAAGATCTGATACTTAATACCGATCCGTTTCAACTAAGACGGGTTATTTTGAACATTGTAAAATTAAGTTTAGAAAATGGAGGTCAGGAAACAATACATATTGACTCCGGATTGGATTCATTAAAATCAATGGCTTTTATCCGGATACGAGAAGGTTCAATAATTATTCCGGAAAAACTTATCCCTCATTTATTTAATCCGTTTCTTCAGAACATTAATGGAGTGAGTGATAAAGTTGGACATATTGTTCATGCGCTATCTATTTCCAAGCGTATTTTGGAACTAATGGGTGGTAAAATTGAAGTTCAGGCAACAATAAACGGGGGGATGGCGGTTACTATTTTTGTGCCTATTGATGAAAAATCGAAACAGGAAATAGTAAATAAATCCAGTGTTTTTTACACGGTATCTCCTGAAGTATTATATCTTAATGAATTACGGCCATATTTTCTTGTGGTAGAAGATGATGAAGGTAGTGCAAAAATGTTAGAGGTTACTCTGCGAACTGTTTCGAAGATAGATGTGGTTAATAACGGAGAAGCGGCACTTGAACTATTAAAGCAAAAAAGTGATAATGGAATTTACTACGACTTAATTCTTCTCGATATTGGTTTACCGGAACCATGGAATGGAATTCAACTTCGAAAAGAGATTATTAACAGATTTCAACGCTACAAGAATATTCCATTTATTGCTGAAACAGCATTTGTATTAAAAAAAGATAAAGATAAAATTCTTGAAGCCGGTTTTGATGCTTATATTTCAAAACCAATTGACAGAAGATATCTTATTAAATCTCTTGCGGCAGTAATTAAACGACATCGGGGGGAGATAGCCGACCAGAATTAACCTTGCTTTATGCCAAATGGTGTGAAGGCTTTTTTTTCTTTTTTTACTTCCTCAAACAATCGTAGATTTGCCTCCGGTCTTGGCTGAAGTTTGTGGTATAAGTGGTATTGAATGGCAATATTGTTAAGAGAAACAATTTCTTTTCCCGATAATTCCAGACGATATTGAATATCACTGTCTTCACCGATTGAAGGAGCCTCATATCGTTCATCGAAACCATTAACGGAGAGCAGATCTGATTTAAATGCGGAAAAATTGCAACCAAGTATCCCTCTTTTTTTTCTGTTAATAAATTTTCTTAAAATTTGGTTCTTGATATAAATTCCCTTTTCTACATCATACGATTTACCAAATACACCATCGACCATGAGAGAATAGAATCTCCTTTGCAGTATTCCACTGCTGATTTTTTCGTATGTTAAACTATTTGTGAACGACTCGGACAGGTTAACTCTTCTTCCGGTGAGAATTTTCCCTACAGTTGCATTTGTTATATGCTCCCTGACAAATTGAGGGTGTGGAATGCAGTCGCCATCTATAAAAATAATATACCCGGAATTTGCGGCAGAAATACATTTGTTCAATATTCTGTTTTTCCGAAAGCCTTTATCCTCCTGATGAAGATGAAACAGAGGAAAGTCAACTGTTGTTGCAAGAATTTCCAATTCATCAACTATACTGTCGGAGCTACCATCATCGGCAATTAATACCTCAAATCGTTTTTCCGATTGTATTGCCAGTCCGGCAAAGATTAGTTTCAGATATTCTATTTTATTATAAAATGAAATGATGAGAGAGGCATTCATTGCAGACGAAGAAAAGGCATAGTGTTAAAAAATGCTTGATGGAAAAGGGAAGATTTAGCCACTAACCGGTAAATTCCTGTTTAAGATCTGATTTCAATTTCTTCCGATTATATACTTTCCCCGATTTTACAATTTTGGGAGGCTTCTTTAGTACAAGTACATGG
>CAYTLQ010000231.1:0-3421 GCA_964438715.1 uncultured Ignavibacteriaceae bacterium | reverse complement strand
TCTATATCGTGGAACTTTTATATCCTCAATTAATCCATATTCTGTGACCAATGATCGCCTGTAATATCCATTACGTTGTCGAGACATTTTCTGTTGATAGCCAGTTCTTTGTTGTTCTATCTCAAACTCTAAGATCCTTTCGAGTAGTTCTTTTATGAATTGTTGAATCTCATTAACAAAATATTTGTATGTATCTTTTATTTGTTGAGTTTTTATTGTATTTTTCGTCAACGCATCAATCATGGCACTCGTCTCCTTTTTTTATTTCAAATTTATCAGCCGAGTGCCAATTTTTTTTATACCTTTCTTTACACAATTTTGTAAACGATTATTCTGTAGTCCGCTAATTCTTCTTCAGTGAATTCTGATATTTTTTGTTATCTTGCATTCCTAAAGGCTCCTTTTTGATTTGTTTTTGTTTATCATTATAAAATTAATCATTTGGGGGCCTTTTTCTATTAAATTTTAACTAAGATTGAATATACTCCATTTAATAATTTTTTTGGAGTTAAAATGAAAAAGTTATTTTTATTATTCTTATTGTCTTCAATGATCTATGCTCAAAAAGAACCGCTACACACGGGGGAGCTAATTATAAATCTCACCAATCAGGGTTCTTCCTGGAATGTTACATTTACCTTAACCGCAATTAGTGCAAGATGGAATAAAACTGATAATCTTACAAATGATTATGAAACTGCTTCAGTTTATGTACACAGCCCTGATCCCCCTGTGGCCTATTTTGACCATATATGGGATGTTATTGCAGGTATTAATCCAATATTTTCTGCTGGTCTATATAAAATAAGTGCTATCGAGAATGGTGTCGAGAAAGCTTGTTTTTATATGGATTGGAGAACATCAACATTAGGCTGGAATTCTTCACTTGATGTTTATTTTAAATATGATTTTGGTAATAAACATTTTAAGAATGCGGCTAATACCCAAATAATAGATCATAGTTATCAAACTCTTTGGAATCTTACTTCCAACTTACTCGAAACTACCGGCTTAGAGGGTTATTGGAACAACTGTTTAGCTGTGTTTAATAATGGAGAGAATCATCCGAAACTTGTTTGGGGCCCTTATCCATCAAATAGCATTTCAATTCAAGCATATAAAGTATATAGAAAGTATGGTTCTTCACCTTTTGCCCCTTGTACAACTTTGTCAGCAAACGCCTTTCAGTTTACAGATGAATCTGTTTCCTTATCAATTCCTGGCGGACAAGCCGGAACAGATGTGCAATATAAAGTTACAGCAATTTATAATACAAATAATGAAACCACATCAACAAATACAATTACTGTCAATATACAAGGTTCTGAAATAGAGAAGCGAAGTGTTACTCATTTATATAATAAAGATTATAACTTAGAGCAAAATTATCCTAATCAATTTAATTCTACTACAACAATAAATTATTCAATTCCTGTATCAACTCATGTTTCTCTCAAGTTATTTGATATAATAGGAAGAGAAGTTGTTACACTGGTTAACGAGCAGCAAGAAGCTGAAACATTTTCGATTGATTTTGATGCTTCAAAACTAACGAGTAGAATATGTTTTTATCAAATACTAGAAGGCAAATATTTGGAAACATGTAAATTAATTTTATAAAAGTAGAACTGATTATATTAATGAAATATTATCCCGCTAGTCGGGATAATATTTCGTTTTTAATGATATGGTTTAGGAGATAATTTTGATAAAAATAATATTAATGTTTTTTTTATTGCCAATTTTAACTTTTTCACAACAGCAAACAGACATACTATGGCCAACCCTTGCAAATACGGATTGGCCGATGATAAAGCACGACCCACAGTTTACAGGAAGATCACCTTTTAAAGGTCCACAAACACCAACTGTTATTTGGACTAGAGATTTGGAGGATGGAATTTTTTCAGGACCTGTAATAGGAGTAGAAGGAAATTTATATTTTGGCACTTACTTCCAAGACCCGCAATTTTTAGGGCTCTCAGATTATTTTTATTGTTACGATTCAACTGGAAATTATATTTGGGATTATAAGCTCGGTAGAAATCGCCCACCCCAATCAGGTATATTAATTGATTCATGTAATACAATTTATTTTGGGTCACTTGATAAATACTTTTACGCATTAAATCCTGATGGAACATTGAAGTGGTCATTTGAAACATCTGCTCCTATAGTGGAATTAACAATCCCAAATATTGACTTACAAGGCAACGTTTATATCACAAATGGATTAGGTCGTTTATATTCTATAAAACCTAACGGCACTTTAAACTGGGATACTACTTATGAAAGTGGTTTTTTTCAAAAATCTCCAGTGTTCTCACCTGATGGGAATACGATATACATTGCCGGAAGAGATTCAAATTTATTTGCATTAAATCTTGATGGCAGCTTAAAGTGGAAGTTTAGCTGTGGGAAAAGTATGAGAGCACCTATTGTTGATTCATACGGAAACATTTTCTTTTCCACATATTCTGGTGATTATTATTTTTATTCGATATTTTCAAGTGGTCAATTAAGATGGAAAAATAATGATCTCTATTTTACTACTAGAACTATTCCTGCAATAGATAAATTTGGGAATATTTATACTATAGCAATTGATACAGCTTGCTGTCCATATTATTCAGCATTAGTATCCTTGACTAATACTGGTGAATTCAGATGGAAATATATTTTCGATGATGAAGAAAGTGATGATTTTTGGCAGCCATTAATATGCGATTCAGAAGGCACCGTCTATGTTGGTTCTACTTTTGGATATAATTATTATGCTATCTCTAGTGATGGAACTCTAAAATGGAAATTGCCCTTAGAATTCAATAATCAGCAAGTTGATAACACTGGAGCAATAAGTAAGGATGGCACACTTTATCTTGGCGTTCATAATGTTTCACTAGTTACAAATCAAACTAAGACATTAATTGCAATAAAAGATACAGGTGCTGTATCGGTAGATGAAAACAATATTATAATTAATGACTATTCGCTTTCACAAAATTATCCGAATCCATTTAACCCAAATACCACGATAAAGTTTTCTATAAAAGAAAGAGGATTTGTTCAATTAAAAGTATATGATATTTTAGGGAACGAAGTAAAAACTTTGGTAAACGAAGAAAAACAACAAGGAAGTTATACTGTTACTTTCGATGGAAGTAATTTATCAAGCGGCATTTATATTTATTCTTTAAAAGTAAATAAATTCGTACAAAATAGGAAGATGGTTTTATTGCAGTGAGCAGTAAGTATAACAAGCCAATCAACCCGACCGCCTTTTCGCATTCGGTAGTTTTAAATTTTTTGGCTTAGGTGTTCCATTACAAGGTTGTTGTTCTAAGTAGTTCTATTAATTAATATTGTTGCAAACTGTACTTGTAAAGAATCCGTCAGCTGACGGATGGGCGGCGGCTTATAC
>CAYTLQ010000230.1:0-7735 GCA_964438715.1 uncultured Ignavibacteriaceae bacterium | reverse complement strand
TAATAAACCAGATTGATGCAAATAATCAAAAGCCAAGGTCTCCGAAGTTAATAAGTTTTTTTATTCTTACATTGGTGTAAAAAACTGAGTCGCCCCGCCCGATGGTATAAATAGCTTTAGAATTTTCAGGAACCTGATTTAGTATATCCTGGGCGTGAAGTGTGCTTGTAAGTTTAATCCCATTTATTTCAAGTAATCGGTCATCTTCTTTTATTCCCGCTTCATCAGTTACTCCCCCCGGTTTAATTTTTACAATATGAATCTGTGCATCTTTTCCCGGTTTTCTTCTATCTTCCCATAAGCATTCATCATTCGAGGAACGATTGATAGTTAAAACGCTAAAAAGTCCAAGAAAATTAATAAATCCAATAATGGCGGATAAAACTATCAGGACTTGTTTGCGGTTTCGTTGATAAAACTGCCGTAATAAGGTCATTACCTCTACTTCACTTTTATTACAACAATAGTAATATCATCGGACTGTGGTGCCCCCTGCGTAAAATTTTTTACATCCTCCTGAATAATTTCCATAATTACACCAGCATTTTTGCTGGCATTGTTTAAAAGTAATTCTTCAAGGCGTGTATCAGAATATTCTTCATCATAGATATTTTTCGCCTCAGTCACACCATCGGTGAAAAGTACAATCACATCACCGGATTCAAGTTGTAGTTCTTCAGATTCGTAAGGCATTAATGTTTTCATTACCCCAAAGATCATTCCGCCTTTGTCCAGATACTGAATACTATTTTTGCGTAGCAACAATGGTGCGTTATGTCCCGCATTAACATAGGTAAATAGTCTCCTATCATCATCAAGATGAGCCCAAAAAAATGTTATAAAACGCCCATCAGAAGTATTTTCACTAATCAAATCGTTGAGCAGTGCGGTTGCGTCTTTTATATGCAACTCTTGTTTACAAATTGACTTTAAAAATGCCTGAAGATTAGCCATAAGAAGTGATGCTGGAACACCTTTACCGGAAACATCAGCAATTGCACTGCAAATTTTTCCATCATTCAGTTCAATAATATCATAATAATCCCCTCCCACTTGTTTGGAGGCTATAGTGGTTGCCGCAATATCAAAATTTTTCAAGACAGGGAGTGATTTTGGAAGTAAATTTCTTTGAATTTCTTTAGCTATTTCAAGTTCTTCCTCTAACCGTTGTTTTTCGAGAGCCTCACGAAACAGCCTTCTGTTTTCGAGAGAAATCACAGCAAGGCTCGCAATTGAAACTATAAATTCAATGTCATCCTCAATATATTCAGCCTGATTCACACGGTTACCGAGTAACAGAATTCCTCGAGTGGTGCCCTGTACCGTCATCGGAACCATTAATTGGAACTTGAATTTTTCCAATGCAGGGATTTTATCAATAAATTGTTGACGCTGTAAAGTTTCCCGAATATCAGCAATATTTATCGCACGAAAAATTTCTGCAAGCTGGTTTTTCGGAACTGTTGATTCTAAAATCTTTATTTTATTTTCTCCGTTGTAAATAATTGCATAAGACATTACGGGGAAATGACCCAGTAATGAATACAGCAGCAACTTTCCGATCCGCTCATCTTCGGTCAGAAGGCTGAATTCCTTACTCAGTTCGAATAGCGAACTTAGTCGGTTAATCCTTGAATCAAGACTCCGGTTAACAAGTTTCAGTTCATCAATCATGAAAGAGTTCCGGATCGCGGTTCCGGCGATATTCAGAATAGTCTTCAGAAACTCCCGTTCATCATCGCTATATTCCTGTTTATTAATTTTTTCTCCCAGAGCAAGCACCCCGAGTTTTTTTCCACTCGACTCAATTATCTCACATAAAGGGAATTTCATCGCCGTTATTATTTCTTTTACATCACGGCATTTACTCTCATCAAGATCACTGATTTCAGGAAAAGAGTCGATAAACTGCTGAGAGACACCTTTGGAGTGTAATATTCTGAGTTTATTGTCTTTTAATAATGCCACGAACCCTCTTGAACTGAGAAACTTTCCGAGACAGCTTAATAGTAAATTATTGAGTGTAAAACTCAAATCGAGATTTGAGTTCACATTTCTGCTGAAATCAATGAGGGCTGTGAGATTTCGTTGTATTCTCAGGAAATCCGGATTTGTAGATTCAGAGTTCGTCACGCGTATCTTTTCACCAATGTAAGTCGGTTACAATCACCCTCAAAACTCTGATAGTCAATTCCATCCATGAGAGTACGCATAAGATAGACTCCTAAGCCTCCAACTTTTCTCTGTTGCAAATACTCCTTCATGTCGGGGTTCGGAATACTGGCCGGATCAAAGGAATCTCCATAGTCAATAAGGGAAACAACACACTGCTTTCCATCGCAAGATAGACGAATAATAATATCCTGGTCGGTATTCGAATGATAAGCATGCTTAACAATATTCGTTGCAGCCTCGTCCACTGCAAGTATTATCGATTCAATTACCGACTGTGGAACGCTGTTAAGCAGAGCATACTTTTGTATGAACTCCCTAATTGCGGCAAGTTGACTGGTATTGCTTTTGACACTTAACTCATAAGTGTTTGGCTTGAGCGCATTCACGGTATTCATCCACCTATGTTGTTAAATTTATTAATAGCATCCTGTTCATTTTCAAATATTTCATACAATAAAGGGAAACCGAGCAGATCAAAAATATTATAGACAGTCGGTTGCATTGACGAAAGTTTAATATCGCCCCCATTCTCCCTCATGGTTTCAATATACGCCATGAAGACACCGAGTCCTGCACTGCTTATATATTTCAAATTACTAAAATTGACAGTAATCCTGTATTTATTTTTTTCGATGAGAGAATTAAATGCCGCCTCCAACTGTGGAGCAGTGTGAGCATCCAGATAACCGGAAAGGTCAATCACAGAAACGCCGGCATTTTCCCTAATCGCAGTACTAAATTCAGCCATGTATTTTCTCCATTATGTTTTTTTCCATTTAAAAATTATTAACGATATATCATCATGTTGTGGTGTATCCTGAGAATACACAGAAATAGCGCTTAATATACTTTCTGCAATTTCCGAAGTATTCTTTTTACCTTCCGATGCGAGTATTTGTTTCAGATTGCCAATGCTGAAGTCTTCACTCCTGACATTTTTTGCCTCTGTAATACCATCGGTATAAAAGAGAAGAATATCGTCATCTTCAAGCTGAAAATGATATTCCTCCAGACTTTCGGGAAATAAAGCAGAATAATTTAATCCTAATGCAATTCCTTTTGGTGTAATTTCCTCAACAGTATCCCTTCGGAGAAGTAGTACAGGGGGGTGGCCCGCTCTACACATAAATACCTCTCCGGTATTCGTATCAATTATTCCGTAAACAGCGCTTATAAAACTCTTTTTATCCAAAGTTCTTTGCAAAATTCTATTTGCCTTATCAAGTACATCTTTAGGACGAGTTAATATCCCTGTGAGACTCTCAAAGACGCCTCTTATCTCAGCCATCACAAATGCCGCTGAAATTCCCTTCCCTGATACATCAGCAATAACAAATCCAAGTGTGTGATCGTTAAATTCAAAAAAATCATAATAATCACCACCTACCTCAAAAGCAGGAATAAATGCGGCAGAAATTTCAAGGTTTTTCACTTTGGGAATTTGTGATGGGATAAGTTTTTTCTGCATCTCACGGGCTACATCGAGTTCTTTTTCTAATCGTTCTTTTTCAATCGATTCTACGAGTAATTTGCTATTCTCAATTGCAATTGCAACATAATCTGCAAATGTTTCTAAGGTATTTTTATCTTCTTCGTCAAATGGCACTTCACCTTTTTTCGTAATAATTAAGTACCCATTCATACTTTTATGTGAGCGCAGTGGCGCCACAGCCGCGTAAGCAAATGTATCCTCATTTTTCTCTGCATTCATCTGAAGAAGTGAATTTATCCTTACAGTGGAAGTTCTGTCTGAAAGTGCAGAGTGTTTGATTTGATTAAAAATATTTTCGGCTGAGAGGTAACCAATATTTTTTGGAGCCATTGTAGTAAGATTTTTACCATTCCGAATCACTATCCAGGCCGCATCGCCATTACAGATATTTGCAGCCATTTCAGTCGCTGTTGATGCTAGTTCTTTAAAGTCAAACATCTGATTCATTAATTTACTGAAGTTTTGAAGTGACGATATTTCTTTCGATTTCCGATCGAATGCCTCCGCAGTGGGCAAATGGAATAGTGTGGTAAAAAATAATATTACAAAATAAATAATACCATATATATTCATTACCAATACAAATTGAATCAAAGCATCTGAAAACTCAGACAACCATTTTTTGCTTTCATCATCAGAGATTGAAGCAACTGCAAAAGAAAACATTACTATTAACGACACAGAAATAAGAAGTAATCTTGTTTTCTGCTTTTTACTGAGAAAAGCAATCCAGGTAATCCGAAGAGAATTATACGATACAAGTATTACAGCATTAACGGTGATTGCAACATTTATAAAACGCAAATTCTCATACCTATTTAATACTGCTGTTGCAGAGGTAAGCAGTATAAATATAATCATCGAATTATAGTGGGTTTTCAGGTTTCTTTTTTGTTTAAGGAAGAATAACTCACTGAAGCCGATTAAAATGCAGATCGTCGCACTCAGTAAAACAATTTCAATAAAAAAATTCATCGAAAGTATAAATGGGCTGGCATTAAGGTACTCAAATTTGCCGCCATTTAACATCCCTAATACATCTAATCCCCAATAAAGTATTACAAAACCAACTCCACCAGCCCCGGCAATAAATTGCACCGGATCAATTTTGAGTTTCCTTACATAAGGTATTAAATAAAGCATCATCATTGTTCCGGCAATAATCAGGCATATATCGGATAATACCAATAGAAGGACAGAGTCTTTTGTGCCAATAAATACCTTTAGGGTATAAACTACAAGTAAACTTACAGCAAGCAACTGAATCTTTAAATTTTGGAGAACCGCGCTAAAATTCATCTTAATTTATTATGGCATAATATTTTACGATAAAAAAACGAATCACAAGACATTCTATCGTTAATATAGCAATGATGCCTCTTTTACCAAAGAGTTGTGTGATTATTGGTTAATTTCTGGGATAAAGTTTCAATTTTAATTGAAAATCAGTGGGTTGAGGGGTGGTAGGGGTGAGGAACTAAAGAAGGGATGTATGTACCCAAATATCAAAGGGGGCTGAGCCCCCTTCGTCTATTTTATGTTTACTAAATTTCCCAGCTATCCTTTATCTCTTTGGATTTCTTTTCCTTAGTGTCCTTATCTTTATACTTAAATTCGAAGCGAAGTTTCTCAAGTTCCTTTCTCATTTTTTCCATCTCTTTTCTGAATTCCTCCATTCCTTTATTAAATTCTTTTGGAAGTTGACTTGATGTTGAGTCCGGTAAGAATTTCTTAATTATCTGCTGAAGCGAATCAGCAAATCTCGGATCGCTGAGGGATGGAAATTGAAAATTACCATTAAATACCGAATCAATGCTTTTGATTTCAATCCCGGATGAATCAGTAAATATTCTCACTGAGTTGTATTGCTTCTTCTTTTTATCTTTCGATACCCGTCCGCCTTTCTGCTCACTCTTGTTTTCATCTGAATGAAATCTGAAAGAAAAACCGGGTTGTCTTGGAGTTGTTACAAAATTCGAAAAAATATTCTTATCGCTGAAAATACTATCGAGCTTTATGGATATACTATCAAGCGCAGATAAATCAAATGTATTAACCGGTGATAAAACTACTTTGCAGGAATTCGAATCAACAAAGACATGTAAGCCATTCTGAGAAGATTGAATCTTTTTGCGATCGCGGAACTCCTTTTTAATTTCAAACCGCAATGTTTTTTTGGTGAGGTTTTGAACTTCAGTCTCTACCTCGGCGACATCATCTTTTATCGACTTCTGAATTTCATCGAGATTGATATCCAATGAAGTGGTAAATATTGTATCATCTGCAATAAAAATATATTTATCAGAAGGAGCCGCATTTCTTCGGGATTCGGTAAGATGATACAGAAATTCCGGATTATTTCCGGCAACAGATGCAATTATCGGCAGAGCTTCATTGATAGAAACCGAACTCACCTCCGAAGCGAATGCTAACAGATCCGCCCTCAAACAATTTTGATAGTCCCAGAGGCTCTGATTAATTGCAAGGGTATTGTTTTCATTAACAAGCACCGCAGATTTAATTTTATCGGAGTAGGTACTCAATATTGAGTCAACCTTTTTCTGCTGGGACTTATTGAGACCGAGTGAAGTTACAAATTTATTTAATTCTATACCCGGGCTAGTATTTCCCGCAAATTGTACTTCAACAATATCCTCGCCATTCTTTCCGGTGGCTAACCGCAGTACTTGTGTACCATCTTTATTTATCGGGAGAGTACTGCTAAACGCAAAACGGAAAATATCCTCATTGGTAAGTGAATTTGAAGAAAGTAACGGTTCAAGATTTGAGGTATAAAAATCAATAAGTCGCGATTTATGAGATTTGAAAAAATCTTCAAGTAAATCCGGATTGAGCTTGAAAATCGCCATTGTAAAAAGACATAGAGCGCCAAACACAAAAATTGGCTTCCGAAAATCGAAAAAGGAGAATAAAGAATGCCGATTTTCTTTTAATCGCTCCATCAGTCGGGTTTCAAAATACGGATCAGCAGGAATTTTGGGTAGATTTGCTAGACTGTTTTTTACCTTCTTTAACGAAGCCAAAGACTCTCTTAATGATGGAGAAGTTTCCAGTTTCTTTTCAATCTGCAGCTTTTCCTCATGGCTTAATTCACCATCAAGATAAGCTGATAAGTTTTCATGTTCATTAATAACAGGTTTCATAAGACACTTGTAGTAACAATTCTCAAAGAAGTTCCTTTTCTAATGGACTAAGTAATTTTTTCAGATTCTCTCTGGCACGAAAAATTCTTGTCTTTACAGTGTTAATTTCAGTGTCAAGGGTCTCGCTTATCTCCTGATAAGACATTCCTTCGATATCCCGCAAAATTAAAGGTATTCTCAGTTTATCAGGTAATTTTGAGATATTCTTGTGAACGATCTCGTTAATATCAAAATCGGTTTTTGTTGTTCCGGTAACTTGTACTTCTTCTTCATCTCCTGTAAAGGAAGAAAAAATGCTACGCACTTTTTTTATCCTGAGATAATCCCGGCATTTATTAATAGTAATTCTATAGAGCCAGGTGGAGAAACGGGCTTCAAATCGAAACAAGTGTAGTTTTCGGTAAACAGTTATAAATACTTCCTGAGCAAGATCATCAATCACAGAAGGATTGCCGACAGTTATATAAATAAGATTTCTCACCTTTTCTTTGTGTCTGTTTACCAATGTTCTGAAAGCCGATTCATTCCCCTCATTAAACGCTTTTATAAGGGCGAAATCATCATCCAGAGTGAGAATCTGCTGTGGATACACCATTTCCTTTGAATTATTTTTTTCCTCAGTCATATTATAAGACGCTCAGAAGCGTAAAATGTTCCGGCTAAATTGAATAATGGAATTAAATCTAAAAAATAGTGGTACAAATTGAAATTTTTTCGGAATTCTTTTCTTCCGATTAACAATTTTTTTCACCATTCATAATTTTACCATGACTCTCCCCTCCTCTTATTCATCTACTTATGAGGAATTTCCATACATAATGTGCAGATTTGATTAATTCAATCAAAGTGATGAGTTTATCTCCGGAGTACTAAATTAAATGCGTATAATTAATTAATTTAATAC
>CAYTLQ010000229.1:0-8069 GCA_964438715.1 uncultured Ignavibacteriaceae bacterium | reverse complement strand
GCATTCCTTTAATCTGAACCCCACGAAAACTATTCAGCAGTTTTGAAGCAATTTTGGGTTTGATGAAGGTTGCCAACATATCTTTTTTGCCGGCTGTTTCAGTAAATTTCGTTAGATTTTTTCCGCCGGAATAAATTATTTTCCCACCATGGTCAACAATCAAATACATTTCCCAGAGAAGACCGGAGAGTTTATCGTAAAGGGCATCCTCTTTTCCGGAATGGTGCTTGTCAGAAATTGAAGAAATCCGAAGGTCCTCAATAATCAGGATTCCACCTTTTAATACTCCATCCTGATTTATTGGTACCCCTTTAATAATTATACTTATCTCAAAGTTGTTACCGGAAGGTAAGTTTTTTATCTCTGATTCAAATGAATTACCATTAAATATTGAAGCTATTTCAGTGGTAATTTCAGGGGAACGGATAAATTTAATATCATTTATTGATTTGCCTTTGAGTGCTTCCGGAGATGACTCATATAAAACACCAAATTGAAAGGTATTCTGATTGCAGTACTGAATTCTTCCTTCTTCGTTGAAAATTATAATTCCTAAGGGAAATTGTTCTAAAAGTTCAAGAGTTATTCCCTCCGGAAAAATTCCAGTCGCATTCTTTTCAGTCAGTTCCATCTACCATTCATTTGATAATAAATATATGAAAATACGGTTTAGCAATGTAATTTGCAAAGTATTGCGATATTCAGGTAACTGTTCTGCGGTGAATAAAAAAGGTAAGAAAAACTTTCTTAATGATTTACGCATGCTTTTGTGAGTTAATGAATTCTCTATTAATTTCTCTTAGTAAGATTAAATTTCTTCTTAAAGTGATGGAAATAATAGTGATTTTTTTAATTATCCGCTATTATTGAGATCAGGAGGCTTTTTTTCTTCAAAAAATTAGGAATTGTATGGCGAAGAACTCTGCACCCAAAACCTTTATTCTTGATACAAATGTTATACTTCACGATGCGACCTGCATTCACCGCTTCGAAGAAAACGATATTGTTATACCATTAGCAGTAATTGAAGAAATTGACCACTTTAAACGAGGCAGTCAGATGGTAAACCTCAATGCAAGAGAGTTTACACGAACGCTGGATAGTCTTGTTGGAGATGCAATTTTTAATGGAGGAGTTTCTTTAGGCAGAGGTAAAGGTAAAGTACGCGTTGCTATTACAAAAGGTCTTTCCGGAGAGATTCAGAAGGTATTTCGTGAAGACAATACTGATCACAGGGTGCTGAGTGTTGCTTATGAATACTCACAGAAAGTAAAAATTCCCGGAAAAGTAATTCTCGTGACAAAGGATGTCAATCTGCGTATGAAGGCAAAGGCGCTTTCAATACCTGCAGAGGATTATACTTCCGATAAAATCAGAAATCTCGATGAACTATACAGCGGAAAAGAACTTGTTGAAGAAATTGACGATGAAATTCTTAGTCTTTTTTATCAGGCACCGTACGAAGTACCACTGACCAAAATGCTGAGAAAAAAACTTTCCGAAATTCTGCCGAATAAATATTTTATTCTCCGAAACGCTAACAGGTCGGTGCTTGCAACAGTTTCTTCTGATATGGAAAAACTGAGAAAAGTAGATAAGACGAGTTTGTACGGAATTAAGCCAAGAAACGCAGAGCAAACATTTGCCGCAGATGCATTGGTTAATCCCGAAATACCACTTGTGACGCTTACAGGAAAAGCGGGCACGGGTAAAACGCTTATAGCACTTGCCAGTTCGCTGGAAATACGCAAGCAATACCGTCAGATATTTGTTGCCCGGCCTGTAATTCCATTGAGTAATAAAGATATAGGTTTCTTACCCGGTGATGTCGAAAGTAAACTTGCTCCATACATGCAACCATTGTGGGACAATTTAAAGGTCATACAGGATCAATTCTCTGAAACCGATAAACAATTTCAGGTAATTAATCAGCTTACAAAAGATAATAAACTTGTAATAGAACCATTAAGTTATATAAGGGGGAGAAGCCTTCAGAGAATATTTTTTATTGTCGATGAAGCTCAGAATCTTACGCCACATGAAGTGAAGACCATAATTACCCGCGCCGGAGAGGGCGCCAAGATTGTATTTACGGGAGATCTATATCAGATCGACCATCCTTATCTCGATGCACAATCAAATGGACTCTCCTATCTTATTGAACATTTTAAGGGACAAGCTCTCTATGCACATGTTAATCTTGAGAAGGGTGAGCGTTCTGAATTGGCGGAATTGGCAAGTGATTTATTATAATATCTGACTATTTCGAAACACTTTTACCGAAATTAAATTCATTGAATTATTTCTTGAGTGGAGGGTTTGATATCGTCGTTTTGAAATAATTTTATAATTTCTCTAAAATCTGTTATAACCTATCTTCATTTGTCTTTGAGTTTGTTGAAAGACCTTAACTTTGGGCAGATTTCCCCCAAATGAGGGCGTGTGTAAATAGACTTCACGATAATTTCTTCTTTATTGATTTAACTCTTACCGATTCCTTATCTCTGAAATTTTGAATTGTTTTGTGCAAACCTATTGTATATTTTTCTTAATTGAATTTGAATATAGATGAAAATAGCTCTATGCCAGATTAATCCCATAATCGGGGATATAAAAGGCAATAAAGACAAAATATTACACTGTTACAGACAGGGAAATGAACTAGGAGCTGATATTGTTGTATTGCCCGAGTTAGCCCTGCTTGGTTATCCTCCGCTCGATCTCGTGGAGAAACGAGAATTTCGGGAAGCCGTTTATGAAGCAGCCTCAGAAATTGCGTCTCTTACCGGCTCAACTGCCTTGCTTTTTGGTTCAATTACCGAAGATAATGACAATGTAGGTACGAATCTATTTAATTCTGCTCTATTGTGTTACGATGGCAAAATCCAATTCGTGCAGAATAAAACACTTATTCCCAATTACGATGTTTTTGACGAAATGCGCTATTTTGAATCGGCAAAAGATGTATATGTGCATGAGTTCAGGGGAGAAAATCTCGGGATTTCTATCTGCGAAGATATATGGAATGATAAAGATTACTGGAAGCAAAGGTTATACACTAATGACCCGGTAGAAAAGTTAATTCAGAAGGGCGCTGATGTTTTGATAAATATTTCCGCCAGTCCATACTCGTATGGTAAACGGGAAGAGCGGCGCCAGATGCTTTCTACACTTAGCTGTAAAGATGCTATTCCTTTGGCATATACTTGCTGTATCGGCGCACAAACTGATCTAATTTTCGATGGTGCCAGCATGTGTTTTGATAATACAGGCAGGCTTGTTATGCTTGGCAAAATTTTCGAGGAGGATATTTTGCTGTTTGATACCAAGTCACACTATCCTGAAATTTCAAAGGTAGAGCGTAGTTTCGAAGAGGAGGTTATTGATGCATTAGTTCTTGGTATAAAAGATTATTGCAATAAACTGGGATTTAAACAGGTTTTGTTGGGTCTTAGCGGTGGAATTGACTCCGCAGTAGTTGCATGGCTGGCAGTGCAGGCATTGGGAAGTGAAAATGTTTTTGCTGTAATGCTTCCTTCTATTTATTCGAGTGAGGGAAGCATAAAAGACTCTTTAGCTCTTGCCAAAAAAATCGGGATTACGGTAGAAAATATTTCTATTCAACCCTCTGTTGATTCAGTAAACAATACTCTTTCAAAATTGTTTACAGGAACTGAAAGCGGTATCACCGAAGAAAATATTCAATCAAGAATGCGTGGTATTCTCTTGATGGCAATTGCTAATAAGTTTGGCTATCTTCTGCTTACAACCGGTAATAAATCGGAAATGGCAGTTGGTTATTGTACATTATATGGAGATATGTGTGGAGGGCTGGCAGTAATTGCTGATGTATATAAAACAGATATTTATCGAATTTCACGATTCATTAATCGTCATTCGGAAATAATTCCTCAGGAAATTATTAATAAACCACCTTCCGCTGAATTGCGCCCCAATCAAACTGATCAGGACTCATTGCCGCCTTATGAGGTTCTTGACACGATTTTACAGCTATATCTGGAGCATAATAAAGAATTGCATGAAATAATTCGAGTTGTCCCCGATGAGAATCTCGTTAGAAAAATACTGCGGCTGGTTGACCTCAATGAATTTAAGCGGAAACAAGCAGCGCCAGCGTTGCGTGTTTCATACAAAGCATTCGGATACGGAAGAAGATTCCCAATTGTTCAGAAATGGAGAAATTAATGAGTAAAAAATTTTTTATTGTATTTCTTTTCGCCTGTTCTATATCATTCGCTCAATTTGGTGGAAGTGAAAGTCATGTAACCATTAAATCCTATCATTCCTTTGATAAAGTTGTTTCAGGCACTGAAACTAAACTTGCACTTGAAGTAGTTGTGGAACCGGAATGGCATATCAATTCGAATAAACCGAAAGAGGATTATCTTGTTCCATCAGAAATAACAATTACTTCACCGGAAGGAATTACTCTCTCAAATGTTACCTGGCCTGTTGCAAAAGATATTAAACTATCATTTTCAGACATTCCACTTAGTGTTTTTGAAGGCACTTTTTATGCAGGCGGATTACTTAAAATACCTGAATCGGTAAAACCCGGAAAATACACTGTTGTTATTACATTAAGTTATCAGGCGTGTAATAATTCTCTTTGTATTGCACCGGATGAAATTTCGGATACCCTGCAAATTGAAGTAGTTGACAAAGTAACCCCGGTCAATGAAGCGAATCAGGAGAT
This sequence comes from uncultured Ignavibacteriaceae bacterium, assembly GCA_964438715.1. Taxonomy (GTDB): domain Bacteria; phylum Bacteroidota; class Ignavibacteria; order Ignavibacteriales; family Ignavibacteriaceae; genus CAYTLQ01. The sequence goes on along the minus strand of CAYTLQ010000229.1, from coordinate 3,352 downwards.
TTTCTCTAAATTGAATATTCAGTATTCGCAAAGCGGAGAAAAAAATTCTAATAATGAGGAAGATTCAATTCAATCACAATTAGAAAAAAGCGGTTTAATTCTCAGTTTGTTATTGGTGTTTGTTGGTGGTCTTGCTTTAAATCTTACCCCATGTGTTTACCCGCTTATTCCAATAACCATAGGTTTTTTTGGTGGCCAAAGCGAGGGTAACACCGGAAGACTAGCTCTGATGGGTTTTCTGTATTTATTAGGAATTGCGCTTACATATTCTGTGGTTGGGGTTGTAACGGCGCTCAGCGGTGCCGTATTTGGGGCTTTGTTGCAAAACCCAATTGTTATTTTGGCAGTGGTATTAGTTCTTCTCGCTCTATCTTTAAGTATGTTTGGGGTCTATGAGTTTAAATTGCCTGATTCATTGGTAAATAAATTCGGCGACTCGAAGGGAGGATTGTTTGGTGCATTTTTTATGGGTCTAACTATGGGGATTGTTGCCGCTCCCTGTATCGGACCATTTGTTTTAGGTTTGGTAACTTATGTAGCCGCAAAGGGTGAGCCGCTGACAGGATTTCTTTTGTTTTTCTTTTTGGCTCTTGGGCTAGGTGCTCCATATTTTGTTCTGGCCCTTTTCTCAGGAAAAATCAAAAAATTACCGCGGGCAGGAGTTTGGATGGAATCGGTAAAACATATTTTTGGCTTTATTCTAGTTGGAATGGCGATTTATTTCCTGCTTCCACTAATACCGAAATCATTTTCAGGGTACATTTTGCCCGGTTATATGATCTTTGCAGGTATTTTTCTATTGTTTTTTGAAAAATCAGCTAATTCATTGCGTGGTTTCAGAATATTCAAGATAGTATTCAGTATTGTAATTATAGGGCTCGCTGTATGGTTACTGATTCCCGTTAAGGAAACTTCCATTGCATGGAAAACATATTCTGATGCAGAATTTACAAAGAGCACACAAAATGGGGAGCGTATAATAATCGATTTTTATGCGGATTGGTGCATTCCTTGTAAGGAATTGGATAAATTTACATTTTCGGATATTGCAGTAATTGAGGAAAGTAAACGCTTCACCGGCTTTAAAGCAGATTTGACAAAATCAACCGATCCGGTCGTAGAAAAACTTAGAAAAGACTTTCAAATAATTGGAGTGCCCACAGTTTTAATAATTGATGGATCCGGCACGGAAGTTGAAAGGATTACAGGGTTCGTAAACGCAAAGGAATTCATAGAAATTCTGAAAAAGGTACAGTGATACAAAGCGGAACTAGTTTTTATCTATATTTTATCGTAAATCAAAGAGAATAATTATGGCAACGAAAGAAGTTCAAGTACAAATGCTTGAAGATGTTACGATCCGGTTTGCAGGGGACTCCGGAGACGGAATGCAGTTGACAGGATCGCAATTTACTAATACGACAGCTCTGTTTGGTAATGACCTAAGCACATTACCTGACTATCCTGCGGAAATCCGCGCCCCGGCCGGAACATTGTACGGTGTAAGCGGTTTTCAGTTACATTTCAGTAGTAGTGATATAGCAACTCCCGGTGATAGTCCCGATGTGCTTGTTGCTATGAATCCTGCTGCGTTAAAAGTAAATCTTAGAGACTTAAAACCCGGCGCACTAATTATTGCAAATACATCAGCGTTCGATGCAAAAAATCTCAGGCTTGCAGAATATGAGGTTAGTCCATTGGATGATGATTCACTTGCCGGGTATCAGGTATTGCCTGTTGCTTTAACACAGCTTACAATGAATTCGCTTGAGGATGTGAAAATATCCAATAAAGAAAAAGAGCGTTGTAAAAATTTCTTTGCACTTGGTCTAATGTATTGGCTCTTCAATCGTCCAATAGAACCTACACTGAACTGGATTGATGAAAAATTTAAAAAAGATCCTTTGTTTGTAGAGGCAAACCGGAAGGCATTACTTGCCGGTTATAATTACGGTGAAACAACTGAATTATTTACAACGAGATATCATGTTGAGGCGGCTAAACTTGCGCCGGGTACATACAGAAATATTCAGGGTAATGAAGCAGTGGCGCTTGGATTCATAACAGCATCCATAAAAGCAAAGCTGCCGCTTTTCCTTGGCTCATACCCCATAACTCCTGCTTCTGAAATTCTTCAGGAACTCAGTAAATATAAAGAGTTTGGAGTGAAAGTTTTTCAGGCTGAAGATGAAATTGGTGCGATTTGCGCCGCAATAGGAGCATCGTATGCAGGATCGTTAGGTCTCACAACTACTTCAGGACCGGGGCTGGCATTAAAAACAGAAGCGATAGGCCTTGCTGTAATGACGGAATTGCCGCTGGTAATTGTTGATGTACAGCGGGGTGGACCTAGTACAGGGCTCCCGACAAAAACTGAGCAAAGCGATCTACTTCAATCAATGTACGGTCGTAATGGTGAAGCGCCTGTTGTAGTAATTGCCGCCAGCTCTCCGGCAGATTGTTTTTGGCTTTCACTTGAGGCTACAAAAATTGCCACGAAGTATATGGTTCCCGTTATCTTCCTATCCGATGGCTATATCGCAAATGGTTCTGAGCCGTTACGATTACCTCATGTAAATGAAATTCCTGATATTCCTGTAGCATTCAGGACTGATCCAAATGAATTTTATCCTTATACAAGAGATGAAAATCTTGCCCGTCCATGGGCTATTCCGGGTACACCGGGCCTTGAGCATAGAATAGGTGGACTGGAAAAGAAACATATCTACGGCAGTATTTCTTACGACCCTGCCAATCATGAATTTATGGTAAAAATGCGGCAAGATAAAATTGCAAAAGTTGTTCAGGATGTACCCGACCTTGAAGTGGATGGAGAGCCAGAGGGTGATTTGCTAATTGCAGGCTGGGGCTCCACCTTTGGCGCTATCCGTGAGGCAATTATGCATGTACGCCGTCAGGGGTACAAAGTTTCGCAGGTTCATTTCAAATACATCAATCCATTTCCTAAAAATACAGGCGAAGTTCTGAAAAGCTTTAAGACAGTATTAGTTCCTGAACTTAATATGGGACAACTCGCGAAAATTATCCGCAGTACATATCTTATTGATGTAATGCAATTCAATAAAGTGCAGGGACTTCCATTTAAGGTCTCGGAAATTGAGAGAAAAATAATTGAAATACTCGGAGGAAACAATGGCAGATAATATAAGCAATGAAACGATGGAACAGCCGGTAAAATATACACCGAAAGATTTTGCTTCCGATCAGGAAGTACGCTGGTGTCCCGGATGCGGTGATTATTCAATTCTCGCTCAGATGCAAAGGGTTTCCCCTGAGATTAATATCCGAAAAGAAAATATGGTTTGGGTCTCCGGAATAGGATGTTCAAGCC
>CAYTLQ010000228.1:0-9656 GCA_964438715.1 uncultured Ignavibacteriaceae bacterium | reverse complement strand
CATAGAAACGAATCAATAAGTTCGCTTTTTGAAATTGATAAAGGTTGATTTTTATTATATAAGTGATTCTTTAGGAGAGATAATATAAAATGGAAAAGAAAAGTCTGCAGGCTACTATTCGAACTAAAATTTCGAAAGCTTCAAGAAGTGAAATTCGAAAAAAAGGATTAGTACCGGGAATTGTCTATTCTCGTCAGCTTCAACCGGTTCCTGTTGCTGTGCCGGAAAATTCAATTAACCCCTTAGTCTTTACTTCAGAGACACACATTATTAATCTTAAACTAGATGATAAATCTGAGTTCGATTGCCTGCTTAAAGATGTACAATTCGACCCGGTTACCGATAAAGTAGTGCATTTCGACTTACAAGCTATAATTAGCGGTGAGAAAATGGAGGTCGAAATCCCTGTTATTTTGAAAGGAAATCCGGTAGGGGTCAGAGATGGTGGTGTGCTTCAGCATTCACTCCATAAAATTCTTATTCGTTGTTTACCCAACGAGATGCCTGAGAGTGTTGAGGTTGAAGTAGGGCATCTGAAGGTTGGTCAGTCAATCCATGTTTCTGATTTGAAATTTGACCAATTCGAAATTCTTACTGACGAGGATACTGTGGTTGTTGCTATTACCCATGCTCGTGGCACGGAAGTAACCCCGGTTGGTGAAGGTGAAGAAAAAGCAGAACCTGAGGTTATTGCCAAAGGTAAAGAAAAATCTGCTGAAGAATAAAATTGCGAGCCATTATTGGGCTTGGTAATCCGGGGAATCGTTACCAATTAACCAGACATAATGCCGGATTCTTATTACTTGATTATCTGGCTGAATACTTTAATTTGCAATTTGTTCCTTCTCGTTATGATTTTTACTGGGCAAAGGGGAGTTTTCAGAACTCTCCTTTTATCCTTTTAAAGCCTGCTACTTTCATGAACAACTCCGGTATTGCTTTATTGCAATTACAGGAGTCTGAATATGTAAAGAGCACAGATATGCTGGTATGTTATGATGATTTTGATCTCAATCCTGGAGATGTCAGGATTAAATCAGGAGGTGGCGCCGGCACACATAACGGTATCGAATCAATAATATACCATTTAAATACAAATGAGTTTCCAAGACTCAGAATAGGTATCGGGAGAAATTTCGCCCGAGGTGAAATGGCTGATTATGTTTTAGGAAACTTTGACAAACAAGATTTTGAAAAATTGTTGGCTTCATTTGATTTTTGCAGAGAACTTGTCCTGCATTTTATTACAGGTGGTCTGAGAGGAATGCTTGATCAGCATAGTGTTCTTAAAAAACAAATGAAACCACGAAAAGACCCGGATTCCGGTGAAAGTGTATCCGAAACTAATAGAGAATAGCCGGAATTTATTCGAAGATTTTAATTAACTTATTTCATAACCCTGCTCCTGTTTAAACAGGGGCCTTTAAGTCCAAAGGGAGAACTCTTTATGAGAAAACATCAGTATGAGAGCGCTGTAATTATTAATGCGGCTCTCGAAGACGAGCAGATCGAACAGATCATTGCAAAATTAAAAGACACTATCGAACAAAACGGTGGTGTGATTGTTGATTTAGACAAATGGGGCAGAAAACGCCTGGCTTATCAAATTCGGAAAAGTAAAATCGGATATTATGTTATTTTCCGTTTTGAATCGCCGGTCGAAGCAATTGCAAAAATTGAACGAACCTATAGACTCGAAGAATCTATCCTTCGCTTCCTGACAATAAAATTAGATAAAAATGCAATCGAATACCTTAATGAGCAGAAGGCGAAGTCCATGACCAGCTCTGCTGATTCTGTAACATCACCGGTTGTGGATGAAACTCCTTCTTCCGTTGAAAATGTATTGTCAGCAGATGACACCGATTCCAAAAACTAAGTTGAATTAACAGAGGTATGCAATGGCCGATTTGAAAATGCCCGAGATAAATTATTGTATTATTGCTGGAAATTTGACGAAAGACCCCGTTTATCGTACTACCACAAATAAAACTCCGGTCGTAAATTTCACTATCGCATCTAACAGAAAGTTCAAGGATAGTGCTAATGAATGGCAAGAGGATGTTTGTTTCGTGGGAATTGTTGCATGGAACAAACTCGCCGAAAGCTGTAAGGACCGACTTCGCAAAGGTTCTGCTGTTCTGGTGGATGGCGAGTTACAGAGCCGCACATGGAAGACGGAAGACGGTTCCAGCAGAAGCATCGTAGAAATAAAAGCACGGAGGATTCAATTCCTCAATAAAAAATATAAAGGAACCGACGGGACAGGCATCGAATGCGATGATGATAATGGCGTTTTCATCGATGATGATGGTGTTGATTACACTGAAGACTCTTTCGATAAATTTCTCTCTTCTGAGGAATCGGAATTGCTTCGAGGCCACACCGGCAACAACAATTCCTCTAACCATAGTTAAATAAGTTTTTTAGAAAGGATATATTTTAATATGAAAACACTAATGAAGACTAAAAAGGTCTGTCGGTTTACTGAACTTGGTATTAAGTACATCGACTATAAAGATGTAAAAATGCTTCAGCGCTTTGTTTCTGAGCAGGGCAAAATTATTCCTAAAAGAATTACCGGTACAAGCGCCGGCTACCACAGAGAATTAACCGTTGCTCTTAAAAGAGCACGCCACATGGCTCTCCTTCCATATGTAAACGACGCAGTGCGTTAATAGAAAGGGACAACAATTATGAAAGTAATTTTAAGACAAAATATCGAAACACTTGGCGTTGTTGGAGATGTGATTAATGTTCACGATGGTTACGCTCTCAACTATCTCATTCCACGCAAATACGCATACAAAGCTACTCCCGGTAATATCCGTTCACTAGAGGAGGAGAAAAAGCAGATTGAAAAAATTCGTCAAAAAGAAATTGCCGCGGCTCAGAAAATTGCCTCTGAAATGGACAAAGTTTCAATCACTATTCCTGTTCAGGTCGGTGAAGAGGATAAAATATTCGGAACCGTAACATCTCAAATGATTGCTGACAGCCTTAAAGAAAAGGGATTTGAGGTGGATAAAAGGAAAATCGATCTTGAAGAGCCTATTAAAGCTCTCGGCATCTACGATGTTTCCATTAAATTACACTCTGCTGTTACTTCAAAAGTAAAAGTCTGGGTAGTAAAAGAGTAAAGGTACTTTCCAATCCAATATTAAAAAAGCCCCTCTTGACGGGGCTTTTTTATTGTTCATAATGACGCTCTTATTTAATAATACTCAATTTCTTTGCAGAGGAAAATTTACCGGCACTGAGTCTATAAATATAAATACCACTCGATAGCGAGCTTGCATCAAGTTTTTGTTCATAATTCCCGGGCTCTTTTATTCCTGTAAACAACTGTGCAATTTCATTACCTAACAAATCGTATAACCTCAGACTCACCTCCGATTTTTCCGGTATGGAATATCGAATTACTGTTTCAGGATTGAAAGGATTAGGATAATTCTGTTCTAAGGTAAATGTGAGTAATGTTTCGGGTAAATACTCAATTACTGGCAATACAGTGAGCATACCATTAAAATCATACTGTAGCAACCGATAAAATACCGTTTTACTTAATTGTGAATTATCAATATAACTGTACGATTGTGGCTCCGTTACAGTGCCCCTGCCTTCAACATACCCTATTGTGACCCAATCATTACCATTTTCCGATCGCTGAACAGAAAATACTTTATTATTCTTTTCTGTGGAGGTTACCCATTTCAGAATAACCTTATTCTCCCCATAAGCGTGAGCATAAAATGAGTTAAGTTCCACCGGAACCAATCCCATTACATAAACTCCTATGTCATCAACATAAAAACCATCCCTCTGCTGGCTCCCATCGGTCCGTAATTCAAACCTCAACTTAACCTGTTGCCCGGCGTAAGGAGAAAGATTTATTTCTTCCTGTACCCAGGAGTTTTTAACATCCTCATAAACCGGCATTCCGGCAGGAACCTGTTTACCACTACCCGAGGCCGGTTTTGTATAAAGACCCTGCAATGAATTCCATGTTGCTCCATTATTACTGCTAATCTGAACGACTACACAATCCCACTTCTTTTCTATATCCCATTTTGTTTGAAATGTTAGTTTCGGATTATTCAAACCGGTAAGGTCTATTGCATTTTTAAGTGTTAGTGTTACTGTTGCATTATTTGCATACACACCGGTTTTACTATCAGTATAGGAATTGGGTGCTGAAGTGAAGGAGGCTGTTGTTGCTTCCCACGCGGGTGTACTCGGTGAGGCAGTTACTGTCCACAAAGTTGTAGGATTATTAGTGGTATCGATAAATTTGTATTGAGGAACTCCTAATAGAATACCAATTGTGTCACTTGACATTTCCATACCGCTTGTAGAAGTTTTCAGTACTATTTTTGCTTTATAATCAACAGGAGCTGACGAAGAAATACTGAATGTTAGTGGTGAGGATAACAAATATGAACTTCGCGCAGAAATTGAGTCAATTAAGGCTTGTCCGTTAATTACAGTAATATATGGATCAGTAGAAAGCAATTGCACCTGAATATTGTTTGCCTTACTAAATCCTCTGTTTTTTAATTTGGGAGTAAAAGCAACAATATGACCAGGATTAAAATACTGTCTATCAAATGATGAGCTCTCAAGATTAACAAATTCACCTGCTATCCAGGTAAGAAAAAGGTTCGGCCTCAGATTTCCCTGAGCAAGCGGAAATATCCTGCTTTGCGGCGGCCAAAATCCATCGGAACTGCCTCCAACTTCAAAAACGAAACTAAACACCTTTCCTTTCGCAACCTGCTCACCATACATCCAGTCTCTGGCTGTACCATTAGAATTATAAGAAAGTGTTTGGTATGAGGTGCCGTAATCATAACCGTTGTAATTCGACATATAACTCGCTAGTTCGACATAAATTGCTGAATCAGGTGTAAGAGCATTCGTATATCCCCAGGGATAAATCATTGAATTGTTATACGAATGATAATTGATATGAGTTTTGAAATTTTTCGTCAATGCGAAATTGCGAATTACTTGAGACTCAGGCTCTGAAAACGCAGACGGACCACGATATGTTTCCGATGAGGGAGTAGGCGAAGAACCGTTATTGTCATAGCCCCACATATAGCCGTAATTTCTGTTCAAATCAACCCCGTAAGCTCCTCCCCCGCTGTTCCTGCGATTTTTACGCCACATACCTCCACCATTTGGTGAAGTTTGTCTGTTATACTCATAACCGTCGGGATTAGTGCAAGGTACAAAAAATATTTCACGGTTATTAACCAAATAAGTTACTTCGGGATTCGTTCCATAATTTTCAAGAAGATAGTACATATAATACATTACTGTGGCCATGGACTGGGGTTCTCTGGCGTGAATTAGTCCATCAAATAGCATTTGAGGTTCATTTTCCGACACATTCGGATTGTCTGAGATCTTCACAGCCCAGATAGTTCTTCCTTCAACCGACTGCCCAATAGAAAATTTCTGCGTTATAATCTCCGGGTAGTGGAGATACATTGAATCGAGTTGAGCAACAATTTCTGAAAAAGTATAATACCCCCCCATAGACCCATATCCGAATCCCTCAACATTGTATAGGGACTTACTTTCTGCCAATGTTTTTGCTTTTTCAGTTTCAGTCATTTTTGGTAATGATTCATAATATGAATACCAATCATCAATTATGACTTCACAACCGGGAATAACTGCAAGCACCTCTTCATATTCACTATCAGAAAGATACACTTCTAATGAGCCGGCGTCTTTATTCATACCGGCATGCTCCAGATCAATTCCAAGTTTTAAAAGATTCTCAAACACTGCCGGTGAGGAAAGCGGTATTCGTACCAACTTATAGTTTTCATTTTGGGCTAATACCAATACTGAGAATAATGCCAGAAGAATAAATGATTTTTTCATCAAAATTTGAAAATTTTGTTTAAGGTATCATTAAATATAAATAAAAAGGACAGGAAAAACCTGCCCGTTATTGCTAATTAAAAAATCAAATGTAAGTAATGTAAGTTACACCGTTTTGCTGTATCGTCCGGTATCTTCTTTCCTTTCGATATAGCCGTCAAAATTCATGGCAATATTGCGTATAAGAAGCTTTCCGTTTTCAGTCACAATAATTTTATCTCCTTCAATAGTAACCAGACCATCATCAATAAAACTATTAAGATTAGCGAGTCCGTAACTAAAATATTCATCAAAATTCAGTGAGAAGAGAGATTCAACAGCTTTTTTATCAAGTTCGAAATCACACATGAGCTTCATGATAACATGGCGGCGTATATGATCATCGTCATTCAACTTGTAGCCTTTTGCAACCGGTAACTTCTCATCATCAATTGCAGAATAATATTCTTTTTCGGTTTTAAAGTTCTGTGTATAGATATTACTGAGTTGAGAAATTGCAGTAATCCCAAATGCGTATAAATCTAATCCTGCACGGGTACTATATCCCTGAAAATTTCTGTACAATTTTTTTTCACGCAATGCAATTGCAAGTTCATCGTCTGGTTTTGCAAAATGATCCATACCAATAAAAACATATCCTGCAGAGGTAAGTTTTTCAATGGTCATCTTTAAAATTTCCAACTTTATTTCCGCAGGCGGTATATCTTCCACATGTATGAGAGCCATATGTTTCTTCATCCAGGGGACATGCGCATAGTTAAAAACAGCAATACGATCGGGAGAAAGTGCAATAATTTTATCAACAGTATCTGAAAAAGATTCAACCGTTTGAAACGGAAGCCCGTATATTAAGTCCAAATTAAGACTTACAAAACCAAGCTCTTTTACCCAATCGACAACCTGCTTTGTAAGATCTTCAGGCTGTATTCTGTTAACTGCTTTTTGCACTTTTTCATTAAAATCCTGTACCCCCATACTAATCCGATTAAAACCGTTTCGCCTTAGTGCGATGAGGTGTTCCCTGGTGAGACCGCGTGGATCTATTTCACAACTATTCTCACTATCCTCAGCTACAGTAAATGATTCGTGAATATACGAAGCAATATTGTGTATTTCATCCGGAGTCAGATGAGTGGGAGTACCACCTCCCCAGTGCAATTGTTTAACTTTTCTTCCTGAATTTATGTAGCTACGGAGCAGATCAATTTCTTTTTTCATGTAATCGATGTATTCACCGACCCTTGTGCGGTTTCGGGTAATAATCATGTTACAACCACAAAAGTAACAAAGCGTGTCACAATACGGCATGTGGAAATACAGTGAAAGATCACTCAGATTCTCACCGTAATTTGTCCTGACAATTTCATCCATGTAATGTTCATGGGTAAATGACTCATTAAAATGAGGGGCTGTCGGGTAACTTGTATATCGTGGACCGGGCTTGTCATATTTCCGAATCATATTTAAGTCAACTCTGAACATAGTCATTTCTCTCTCTTAATGATGTTTACTGCCTGATTTTTTCTTCTCTTTTTTCTCATTGCGCAATGCTATACTTTCTTCTTTAACAATGCGTACAAGCGCCCTTGTATTGTCAGGATCAATATCAGGCAAAATACCATGACCAAGGTTGAATATATGTCCGGGATAATTACCATAAGAATATAATACTGAGCGGACACTTTCACGGATTGTATGCTCATTTCCATATAAAACTGTCGGATCGAGATTCCCTTGCAACGCTACTCTACTGCCTACCTTTTTTCTTACTTTCCCGATATCCAAAGTCCAATCGAGACCAAGAACCTCTGCTCCGCATTTTGACAACTCCTTAAGGGAATGATGAACACCTTTACAGAACACAATAACAGGTTGTTGCGTTCGCTTTAACGAACCAGCGATCTTTTCGATATAAGGTAATGAAAATTCTCTGAACTCCTGAGGGGATAATATTCCACCCCATGTATCAAATATTTGTACTGCGTTCACACCGGTTTCTATTTTGGCGTTTAGATAGCCTATTACGGCATCAGCTATTTTATCTAATAACTGATGTGCAAGTTCACGCTGATTATAAACAAATGATTTAATAATTGAAAAATTCTTGCTCCCTTTCCCTTCTACCATATAAGTCATTAAAGTCCATGGAGAGCCACTGAACCCGATTAGCGGAACTCTTCCGTTTAATTGATCGAGAGTAATTTTTATCGAATCGAGAACATACTTGAGGTCAGTGAATGGATCTATCACCTTTAGTTTCAAAACTGCACTTGTATCTCTCACCGGCTCATGAAATACCGGACCTCTTCCCTCTTCAATTTCTAATTTCATCCCCATAGCTTCAGGAATCACGAGTATATCAGAAAAAAGAATTGCCGCATCAACACCAATTACATCAACCGGTTGGATAGTAACTTCGGCGGCAACTTCGGGAGTTTTGCACATTGTGAGAAAATCATATTTTTTTCTTACTTCTCTATATTCAGGCAGATACCGCCCTGCCTGACGCATAATCCAGATTGGCGTGCGCTCAGTTTCTTCTTTTCTGCAAGCCCGAAGAAAAAGGTCATTTTTTATTTTTTTCAAATCTCATCCTCATGTAATAATGTTTGATACATAGCGTGCAATTGCATAACTCACTTCTTCAAAGCCCGGTTTTTCCGGAACTACATCAGCCTTGAACCCACTTTCTACCATTGTTCGAGCTGTTGTAGTACCAATTGCCGCGAGTTTTTTTGATTCAAGAACCTCACCCAGATTATGTCTTTCAATAATGCGTAGAAAATTAGTAAAAGTTGAGGGGCTTGAAAAAACAATCCAGTCTATCTCGTTAAGATTAATATTCTTTAGGGCTTCTTCTATCACTTGTACCGGAGGAATGTTATTTTCATAAACTTGTAACGGGTAAACATCATACCCGTTTTTCATTAACTCTGTTTGCAACTCCTGTCGTGCTATTTGAGAATGAGGAAGAAGTACGGCACCTTTCGGAAGCCCCTGCCCTGCCAATTCTTTTGCCAAAGAACCTGCATTGCTCTCTTTTGCAACATACTTTACATTAATATCGTGTGACATACAAAATTCGGCAGTTTTATTTCCTATAACTGCAACAAATACATCATGTAAGTCAATACTCAGTAAGTACCGTGTATGTGCCAATAAATAGAATTTTACAGCATTAACCGATGTAAAAATTACTGTTCCGAATTCTTTCGTGTTTAATTCATTTATAATATCGTCACTCAGTTCTGTTGGGAAGAACTGAATTACCGGCAAAATTGAAACTTTTGCACCAAGCTTTTCAAAATAAATCTTACTTTTGTTTGCATCATCTTCCTCGCGTAATAATAAAATTTCATAACGAAGAAGTGGTTGATCCGGTAAATTACCACCGGCATTTTTTTTTGTTTTCATCGTACTTTTTTCAGCGTATAAACCAGTCTTTAACAGAAAGTATTTTTCCATCTTTCGGGTGAATTATCATTCGTTTCCCTTCACCCCTGTAACCATTACTTCCCGTTCCCTCATTTCTTACGGAAAGCACCTCCCAGACATATTGATTGAATTCCGGCGACCACAAAAAGTCAATCCTCCATTCTTTTATACCTTTTTCAAACTTATTCTTTTCGTCAATTGCCAACGCTGTCATCCCATCAATCTCGAAAACAAAACTATCAGGATTATTTAAAACATCCGGAATGCCGGAGATAGTTTCTGGTTGAACAATGTTCCCTGCTGAATCAACAACTATAATAACT
>CAYTLQ010000227.1:0-7180 GCA_964438715.1 uncultured Ignavibacteriaceae bacterium | reverse complement strand
AGTATGTATAAACCAACTGCTGTGGTTACCGGAGGAGCCGGGTTCCTTGGATCTCATTTGTGTGAGAGGCTATTAAATGAGGGTTGTAAAGTAATTTGTATCGATAACTTACTTACAGGAAATCCTGATAATATTGCTCATCTCTTTGCAAATGAGGATTTCAGTTTCCTGAAACATGATATCACTAATTATGTTTATGTTCCCGGAAGAGTTGATTATATTCTACATTTCGCAAGTCCCGCCAGTCCGATTGATTATTTGAAATTACCAATACAAACACTCAAAGTTGGTTCGCTAGGTACTCATAAAGCACTTGGTTTAGCAAAGGAAAAAAAAGCAAGATTTCTATTGGCATCCACTTCAGAAGTATATGGAGATCCATTAATTCATCCGCAAAAAGAAGAGTATTGGGGTAATGTGAATCCTGTGGGTCCTCGCGGAGTTTATGATGAAGCCAAGCGTTTTGCAGAGGCAATGACAATGGCTTATCACAGGTATCATGGTATAGAAACCCGAATAGTAAGGATTTTTAATACTTACGGACCTAGAATGCGACTAGATGACGGAAGAGTGCTTCCCTCATTTGTCGGACAAGCACTTAGAGGCGAAGATTTGACTGTTTTCGGCGATGGATCTCAAACAAGGAGTTTTTGTTATGTTAGCGATTTAGTAGATGGTATCTACAAACTTCTTGTTTCAAATGAACAAAACCCTATGAATATAGGTAATCCAGATGAGATCACAATTCTTCAATTTGCTGAAGAAGTACTGAAACAGACAAAATCAAAATCAAAGATAGTCTTCAAACCGCTTCCTGAAGATGACCCAAAAGTACGACAACCCGATATTAGTAGAGCCAAATCGATACTTGGGTGGGAACCCAAGATAGACAGAACTGAAGGTCTTAGAATTACAATTGAATTCTTTAAAAAAATAATTTCTCCTTGAACGAACAAACTGCCCCGAATAAATTCATAAGGGCATCAATACTCCTCATTATTTTTAATATTGCTGGAAAAGGGGTAGGCTTTTTTCGGGAAATCGTTTTTGCCGGATATTTTGGCTTAAGTGCACAATTCGATATATACCTTGTTGGTTCAGTTATTCCATTAATGATAAGCACTTCAGTTTATTATCTCGGGCAAAATTTTTTTATCCCATTGCATCATACTTCCAGAGTAAATGATGGTGTACAAGGAGCAAATCGTTTTTTTACAATTACCTTTTACCGTTTCTTAGTTTTTGGGGTGGTTATTGCTTTTTTTTTAATTTTATTCTCCGATTCCTTACTTTCAATTTTACTCGGCCCCGATGAACTTTTATATAAATCCTTAGCGAAACAGATATTTCTTATAAATTGTGCGACCATCCCATTCAGTATTATGTCTTCCGTAATTATAGCATTACTATATTCGGAATTTAAATTTACCGTGCCAACATATATAACTATTATACCAGGATTACTTATGATAGTAGCGGTAATTTTTCTTTCTCAAGCTTTTGGAATCGTTGCAATCGTTTTTGGCTTCTTGGTAGGAACAATTATACAAACAATGATCTTGGTATATACTTCACGAAACTATTTTACGAGAGATATTCATCAGATATCAAGATTTTCACAGGGTGAACTTAAAATCCTTTTAAACATACTTGTAATTGAAATGCTGGGGCAGGCATATTTTCTTGTTGATAGGTCCTTTTACTCTATTGTTGAAAAAGGTGCCATTTCTGCAATTAATTATGCTTATAATATTTTCCTTCTTCCCGTTTCGATTATTTCATTCGCTTTTGCATCAATTATTTTTCCAAAAATTGCCAGCGAACATTCCGGAGGTGAAAAGGAAAATTTAGCTAATACTCTGACAAAAAGTTCTGTTGCAAATATTTTTATTTTTCTCCCTGTATCATTTATTCTGGTTTTTCTTGGAAAACCGATTATAGCAGTGTTATACCAAAGAGGTGAATTTACTGCTATCGATACTCAAATAACCTCAGAATTACTGTTGATATATGTATTCGGTTTAGTATTTTATTCATTATTCCTTATTTATAACAAAGCGCTTTACGGTATTAAAAAATCCGGAGCTTTATTGTCAATTACCGTACTTTCCATACTACTTAAAACACTTTTGAATTTTCTATTAGTTAAACAACTTGGGTCTCAGGGACTGGCAATTAGTACGGTAATTGTAATACTTTTTCTAACAATTTCATCTGCAGTATACTTATTTCCATACGGATTAAAAAACTCAATAAAACAGCTTTTTAATTATTTTTTACTAACACTTGCCAATGCAGTTCTTGGTTGGATAGTATTATCAATTACCTTACGATTTATTCACATTGAGTCACAATTTTTAATCATCATCCTTGGCTCTATGATTTTTGCCTTAAGTTATGTTTTTTCTTCGGTGATTACAAATTATAGTATCTCTTCGTCTCTTGTATCAAACATTCCTTTTGTTGGGAAATACCTGAATAATATATTTCGGTTTGTTCAATGAATGAAACATTTGTTCAGGTTTTACTTAAAACTTTTTTAGCTGTTACATTAAAACTACTAAAAAGTTTTTCTCCGTTAAGTAATGTTGATACGAACTCCATTACGGTACTTACACTGCATAATCTTGGTGATGCTGTTTTTACTATCCCTGCAATAAAAAAAATTATCATTCAGGAACAAGGTAGGCGAATTAATGTAGTAACTTATTCAAATAACATACCTATCTACAAAATAGTTTTCCCTGAACCTCAATATTTTGCATTAGAAAGTGATTTTTCAATTCGAGGTCGAATTCCAAAATTACTATATCTTAAGGCAATCAGACAGTTGAGAAGTTCTGTGTTTTATGATCTTACCGGTAGTCCTCTTTCCGAATTTATTTCTGCCTTTAGTGGAGCCCAAAAAATTATTGGTACAAATCATTTCACATTCGAATGCATATATGATCGTTTTGTACCTCTGCGAAATATTCCTCATTTAATGGATCGATATCTCCAGGTTATTGATGACAGTGAAAACATCAAAAATGAAAATATAAAACATTTTTATAGGGAAAATATTTCTAATGGTGAAATTATTATTTTCCCCTTTGCTGGTTGGGAAGCAAAGGAATGGGGATTTAGAAAATTTTTAGAATTGGCGAACAGACTTAACATCAATTATGCTGTGCGATTATTGATTGATAAAAACAGAATGAGCCAAACAATTAGCTCTTTACTGGACGGTGAACCTTATTTAATTACTGTAACAAATTCTATTCAGGAAACTATCTCTTTACTAAGAGAGTGTGCATTAATTATTTCTAATGATACGGGACCACTGTATATTGCAAGTTTACTTGGTAAACCTACAATAACTATTTATGGACCAACAAATCCTTCATTTTCATTGCCCTATGGAACACATCATAAGTTTATACGAAAACTATTGGCTTGCTCACCGACGAGTAAACAATATTGCGATACATGGGCTGGTCGAAACTGTCCCCATGTTGATTGTATGAAATTACTTACTGTCGATGAAGTATATACTTTTGTTTCTGATTCACTTATTGAACTAGGCATCAATCTAAAACATAAAGATGTTACTCAGTAAAGGAGAAATTCATTTAGTTATCACCGGTTTTGTAATGGCGTTAATTATGGCGCTTATTCACCCATTTGCTATGTATATTCTATTTTTGCCATTCCTTGTATTTCTTATAAAAATGGGTGAAGAGAAATCTCTGATATATCTAATTATTGCCGGTTATCTTGCTATACCTTCGGAAATCAATCAAATTATACATACCGGTTTTAATATAGTAAATGTTCTTATTCTCGTTTACCTCGCAATTGTTGGTAAAGGGCTCAAAAAAAAATTATCTCCAATTCTTAAGTTTCTGTTTTTCTCAATAATTACAGCATTTATAATATCTGGAGTATTCTCTTCAGCGCCTGCAACTTCAGCATTTACCATTCTACGACAGGCTACATTTTTTGTAATAGTATATTTGATCTTTGCAGTTGTCAATTCTGATGACCTTGCGCAGACATTCTTCAAAGCAATTATATTTGCGGGTGTACTTGCCTCATTACCAATAGTGTATGGATTTATTTCATCACCAAATTTATATTCTATGCTATTGGAAAAGTACTTTGTAAAAGAAGGTGGTGTTTTTTCGAATGTTGCTTCGGTGGGGGGAACATATGTTTTCTCAATACCTTTGAATTATATTTTATGGGAGCAAGTAAAAAATCAAAAATCCTTAATGGCAAAACTTCTAATGGTTGTTTTTGTGATTCAAATACTTGGTCTCCTGCTTACAAGTTCGAGAGGGGCTCTACTCGGAATTAGCATGGCTTTTGCTATTTATCTATTTATTACAAAAATAAAGCTACTTATCAAAATTCTAACGACTATCGGATTACTTATTATTTCTTTAATTCTCACTATTCCCTCAACATTAGACATTATCAATAATTTCTTCAGGTTAGACAGAGTTTTTGAGAATACCAGATATTTAATGTGGGATATGAGTTTCAATATCATCGGAAGTTTCCCATTTTTTGGTACCGGTCCGGGGTTATTCAAGTACTATATATATAAATATCTGCCTGTTATGTTGGGGTCTTGGGAGGAGCAGCAAATTCGTTGGCTTTATGATAAAGCCGGCTTGGGTTATCAACACAACTTTTATTTGTTTTTGTGGAGTGAGGTAGGGATTCCGGGGTTAATAATTGCTATTATGCTGCCCGTAGTTTTCTTTTTGTTAGCCCGCAAGGTTTTATATTTTGCCAGAGAGCATCAATTACCTGAATATAAAATTCTTTTGATTGCCTCCTGCTCTATGGCAGGGATTTTTTTTCGGGCATTTTTTGAAACTACAGGGATTCTTTCTTACGGTTGGGTAAGCAGGGATATAGTATTTTGGATTGTATTCGTCATTTTTATTTATTTTTATCATAAATACTATTCCCTGTCTGAATCATTATTCCCCTGGAAAGCTAAATGAAAGTGCTTATTCTGGCTGATCCGGCTTCGCCACATACAATGCGATGGGGAAACTCTCTATATGCGACGGGAATCGAAGTAGTGATATTCGGCTTCGCAAAGGAAAAGGTCATCGGTTACAATGATGGTGTAAAACTTATCATAAATTCGTATCCTCTTCGGATTAATATTTCAACAGAGGCATCAATCTCAAAAATCTCGTATATTTTTGTGCTCAAAAAAATTAAAAAAGTTATTAGAGATTATCAACCAGATGTTCTCCACGCTCATTATGCCACAAGCTATGGAATGTTGGCTTCATTAACCGGTTTTCAAAATATTATTATTTCACCTTGGGGAAGTGATTTATTATCCTTTCCAACAAAATCATTTTTACATAAGCTGTATATCCGATTTATTCTAAAAAAAGCAAGATTGCTCTTACCTTCCAGTAGTTTGCTTAAGCAAAAAATTATCGAAATCTGCGAATGTAATAATGTAGAGGTGCTTCCGTTTGGAATAAATACAGAACCTTTTCAACCCGCAAAAAGCAATTACAAAATTAATATCGAAAAAGTAGTTATTGGAACTGTAAAAGCGCTTGAGCACTATTACGGTATTGATTTGTTAATTCAATCTCTGGCTTTATTAAAAGTAAAATGTCCTGATCTGAAATTTAAGTTGAAAATTGCTGGAAGAGGAAGTGCCGAAACGGAATTAAAAAATCTGGTTTCTACTTTGAATTTATCTGATTCTGTTGAATTTCTCGGTTATATAGACAATACCAGAATTCCTGAGCTATATCGTTCTTTTGATATTGTTGTGGTTCCTTCCCGAAGAGAGAGTTTTGGAGTTTCAATTCTTGAAGCTTATGCGGCAGGAGTGCCTGTTGTAGCTTCCGATATCATCGGATTTAATGATGTATGCAAAAATGATGAAACAGTGGTGAGGTTTAAAAACGATGATGTAAATGATTTGACGGAAAAAATAATTCGCCTGCTCAGGGATGAGTCCTTGCGCAAGGAATTGGCAAGAAATGCTCAGCAGTTCGTAGCGGAGCAATTTTCTCTTGATAGAGTAACTGAGAGATTAATTAATTATTATCATCATTGTATAAAATGATGATGAATTATTACTTTTTTTTACTGAGTCTGATGAAGATTCTATCTAGCATATTTTAATGATTTCGCCATCTGACATTTTACATGAAAATATTATTTCTTACCCAATACTATCCTCCTGAAATCGGTGCTCCACAAAATCGGCTTTCAGAATTAGCCATCAGATTGCAATCCAATGGTCTTAAGGTAACTATTCTCACAGCATTACCTAACTATCCGCGACAGCAAATTTATGAGGAGTATAAGGGGAGAAATAGTTGTGTTGAAGAAATTGATGGGATAGAAGTTCATAGAACATGGATTTTTGTTCGGAAGAGTAAGTCTATTCTTTCACGATTATTAAATTATTTTTCTTTTGTGCTTTCATCAATTCTCTATGCACGAAAAAATATCTCAGCACATGAATTAATATTGTGTGAATCGCCGCCTTTATTTTTAGGAATTTCTGCGTTTCTTTTAAAGAAAAGGTGGAGAGCAAAATTGATTTTTAATGTTTCAGATCTATGGCCTGATTCTGCTGAAAAATTGGGTCTTGTAACTAATAAGTATTTAATTGCGATGGCAAGGTGGTTGGAATTATTTCTTTATAGAAATTCTGATATGATATCCTGCCAGACTCAAGGTATAGTTAATACAATAAAAACAAGGGTGATTAATAAGCCAATTTATTGGTTAAGAAATGGTGTAAATACTGAATTTTTTAACCCGGACAAAGCTTATGAAAACTATCGAAGAAAATTAAATGTTCGTAGTGATTCTTTTGTTGTTTTTTATGGAGGAATAACTGGTTATGCACAGGGCTTGGAAGTGATTCTTCATGCAGCATCTGCTATGAAAAATAAAAATGTTGAATTTGTGCTTGCAGGTGATGGTCCCTTGAAAGAGTATTTAATGCAGACAGCGATGAATATGAATCTGGAAAATGTAAAATTTATTACTCCGTTTACCAAAAAGGAAATGCCTTCTGTACTTGCTTCAATCGATGTTGCGGTTGTTCCATTAAAAAAGGATGAACTGTTTCTTGGAGCGATACCCTCTAAAATTTTTGAAGCGTTAGCAATGAAAAAACCAATAATACTTGGAG
>CAYTLQ010000226.1:0-6496 GCA_964438715.1 uncultured Ignavibacteriaceae bacterium | reverse complement strand
ATTCCCCTGAAGGAAAACTCCGCTGGATTCCTGATGAAGATGTGCCAAAATTGAATCTAGGGGAGGGGGATTCGATATTTCTTAATTGGTGAAATCAGGATCCATTTTTCAGTGCAAAATTTGCTTATAGTAACAAAAAAGTCATCAGTCATTAATTAAAATTTGATGATCAACTATGCAAACAGAAATAAGGAAAAAATTTGTAATGCAGAAAAGAGACATTCTGTTATTATTTATTATTATCAGTATATTTCCGCAATTAATTTATTCACAAGAAAATGTCCTAACGGGAGCAAAGGGGGAGAACTATCTTGCCGGCAACGTTGTTGTTAAATTTCGTCCGAATGCAGTTAGTCAGGTCCAGACAACAATTAAGGATTTACTGAGTACTGAAACTGCCATTTATTTCAAAAGTGCTGAAAAGAATTTTCCGTCGCTCAAATTTCCGGACTCATCGCTAGACAATATCTATGAACTCGACTATACTCAGCCATTTGATCCTTTATATGTTGCCGGCAAGCTAAAGGGTATAAAAATTATAGAATGGGCAGAACCCAGGTATGTTTATGAACTTTCATTTACCCCCAATGACCCCTCACTCGGAGTGCAGTGGAATCTGCAAAAAATTAAGGCGACCATGGCCTGGGATGTTTCACAAGGTGATACCTCTGTGGTTGTTGGTATAATAGACACCGGAGTTGACTGGGATCATCCGGACTTACAGGCAAATATTTGGAAAAATCTTGATGAAATTCCTTCCAATGGTATTGATGATGATAATAACGGTTACATAGATGATTATTATGGTTGGGATTTTGGCGGGCTGACAGGTACACCGGATAATGATCCGATGGAGGATATGCCGGACCATGGTACCCATGTGGCAGGTATTGTTTCTGCTTCTACAAATAACGGAATTGGTATTGCTTCAATTGGATTTAAATCCAAAATAATGGCTGTAAAAACATCCCAGAATAATTATCGCAATCCATTCAATCAGCCATATATTGTGTATGGGTATGAAGGAATCACTTATGCTTCGGACAATGGAGCAGATATTGTAAATTGTAGTTGGGGAGGAAGTGGTTATTCAATTCTTGGTCAGGAGGTTATTAATTATGTAACAAATCATGGAACTCTTGTTGTCTGTGCCGCGGGTAATAACGGATCTTCTGATAGTCATTTTCCTTCAGGATATTCCGGGGCTCTTTCTGTGGCATCAACAGATCAGGGTGATATCAAATCAAGTTTTTCGAATTATGGAAGTACAGTGGATGTTTCAGCTCCCGGATCAGGCATTTACAGTACATGGATGGATAATACCTACATAACTACGAGCGGTACATCTATGGCGAGTCCATTAGTGGCGGGTTTGGCTGCACTTGTTAAAGCAAAATTTCCGCTTCTTAATCCGTTACAGATTGCAGAACGAATCAGGGTTACCTGTGATAATATTGATGCTTTCAACCCTCAATATCAACTTCAGTTAGGCAAGGGAAGAATTAACGCTCACTCTGCTCTGACTATATCACCCGTTTACTCAGTTCGTGGTTTTCAATTTTACTACAGCGATAATGAGGGAGGAGATGGAGATGGTATATTCGAACCGGGTGAAAGTATTTACCTTCGAATTAAATATGTAAACATGTTAGATCCTGTTTCTTCTCTTACACTCGGTTTAGAGAGTATTTCATCGTATGCAAACATTGTTAGCGGAGTTACATTTTTTAATAATGTCAATACCGGCGATACAATTGACAATTATGCAAATCCATTTATTTTTACTATATCATCTTTGGTTCCGGCAAATACGATACTAAAATTTGTAATTAACACAGTTATCGGAGGATTTAACGATTTTCAATGGACTTCTGTTGTGGTAAATCCGACTTATGCGACTCAATCGGGGAACAACATCGCTTTAACAATAACCAGTAAAGGCACATTTGCTTTCAACGATTACCCAAATAATCTTCAGGGCAGTGGTTTACGATATGCCGGTGGAAGTAATATAGCCTTTGAGGGTGCGTTAATATTAGGTACATCTCCAACAAAAATTTCTGACGGTGCGAGAAATGCCTCCGGAGGGGGGGCGCAGAATGCTGATTTTCAGGTTGTTAGTCCTTTCATCGTTTCTGTTCCCGGAACAAGTTCAGATATTGAAGGAAAAACCATTTTTAACGATAATGGTGCCGGTTCTTCGAAACATGGTGTTACCGTTACACTGCACTCTCATTCTTTTACGCAGGCAGGACACGAAGACTATATTATTCTGCGTTTTAAAGTAAAAAATGAAACTGCTTCTGATATAACAGGATTGTATGCAGGGTTATTTTTTGATTTCGACCTTATTGATGGAAGCGGCGCAGACGATTATACTCTTTTTGATACTGTTGGAAATTTTGGTTATGTCTATCATCCGTCCGGTACACCAGCTGAACGGTCTGCAATAGCTGTCCTTTCAAATCATCAAACCGGGTATTGGGGTATTCTTAATGCGGGAGGTGATGGCGGTTTCCAGATATATGATGGTTTTAGTGATGCAGAAAAATGGCAGGCAATTTCATCCGGTATTGGCAAACCTTCAGCAGGTTCAGGCGATGTTTCATTTGTTTTATCTGCCGGTCCTCTGAATATTACTGCCGGAGCTGTTAACGAGGTTGCTTTTGTAATTGCTGTGAAGAATTCTTCTGATATGAATGCACTACGCTCGGCAATAAATGCGGCTAAAGTTAAATATGCTTCAATTCTAACTGATGCCGGAGAATCTAATTTTGAAAAACCGGTAGATTTTTCACTTCATCAGAATTATCCGAATCCATTTAATCCTACGACAACGCTTGTTTACTCAATTCCGGAATTCTCTTTTGTAAAACTTGCTGTTTACGATGTACTGGGAAGAGAAGTACAAGTATTGTCTCTCGGTCATCTTCCTCCCGGAACTTATACCGCTGAATTCAATGGACAATATTTGAGTTCCGGGGTATATATGTACCGTTTGGAGGCGGGTAATTTTCAGGCTACAAGAAAAATGACTTTGCTTCGATAAAACTGTTTGTAATTACCAAGGTAACTGAAACATGGGGATTATTGATTAGTTAACTAAACAGTTCAGTATTGAACAATGTTCGGTGATTGAGAAAGGTGATTTGATACAGAATTTGTTTTTGGGGATAGAAAAGTCAATAAAGAATATCGGGAAATGGTTAATAGTAACACCATTTCCCGATTTGATTAAACCACTTACCTAATCTTTACCGCCCATGAATAAAATCCAGCGGCAAGATCACGATCTGATTGTGATCTCGACATATCGTTAGAATTATTGTATAGGTTATTCAACATTCTGTCATAATAGGATGGGTAACCGGCTTTAAGCAAGCTTGCGGTATAAGTATCGTTGTTAATGTAAGCGTTAGCAAAAGCATCGACAAATCCATCGAAGCTGAGTGATGAATAATCGTCATCATCGCCCCAGAAACAACAACCGGGAGAGGTAATACCTAAGCTGAAAGCAAAAACGAGAATGATGAGAAAGAAACGAAGAGATTTGGCATTCATAGAGCCTCCTTGAGTTAATTGAAAGTAAATTATTAAATATTAGAAATAAGCCGGAATCCGTAAATTAAATTTTTCTGCGGTATGAAACTGAGCGACGATGTTTGATATACATAATTCCAGCTATAGTTTAATACAAATGCAAGGCGGCCCATACCAAGAAGGTCATTCATAATTGTTATTGGCGCATCCAGGGTTATAACGGTCCTATTATCCGGTTTTTGAAGCCTTTTGATAAGTCCGGCGATATCTTCAAATGCTTTGGTCTTAATGATAAAAGTTGCAGATGCCAGTTCACCCTCTTCACCAATAAGAGATCGCGGTAAAGTAAGTTGTACCAACCCTGCAAATTCATTTAACTCTGTTCCTGAGTAATTGGTAAAATAGTATCCACCTGCCTGCAGAGAAAAATCACCGGGATTATCGGTTTTATACCCAAGAAAAGCATTGAAATTTGTTCCACCCGAAGCTTTAGGATTTTTAGCATACAATGAATCTGCCTTTGATGTACCGAGTTTTCTATCTCTTTCGTAGAAAGTGTCGAAGAAACCCCATTCAAAACCAGGTCCGAGGCGCATAATAGCTCCTTCGAGATTGAGGTAATATTCTGCTGTGCCGAAACGGGCGCCGATGAGCCCCACCTGGCCGTTACCGTTTTCCTGAATTTGTGCAACTCCGCCTACGGCATAAAAGTAGTTATTTTCATCAATTGAAATATCGCTGTACAAATCGACACCATAAGCGGCAATTGATTTAGATGTTGCAGAATTGTTATCAGGGTCTGTATCAATTCCACCAGTAACATTAACTTTAAATGCTCCCACAATCGGAAGTTCAAATCCTGCACTACCGGCAAAAACCTGAGGTTTCACAACATCATTTGCCATAGCGGATAAAGTAAATCCGCCATAATTTAAATTACCATAGGCTCCGACACGCTTATTGGTTTCGTCAAGCTGGTTGTTATAATTATTAACAACAAGGTTGGAGAATCCCATAGAAAAATTTTCGAGAGCTCCGGCGCTGACAAAAGCAGTTTCGTTTCCCAGATACGCATACCTAAACGCATTTCCGATCTTCAGATCAATCTTTCGAATTTTGTTGGTAGAAAGATTATAGGGAATGTTGATGAAGAACTGAGTCCCCATAAAACCGGGAACTGTGAGAGTAGGTCGCATGCTTATATCAAGAAAATTACCCCCGTCAATACCTTCAATTGTCCGGTAGTTTACATTCGTATTGAAGTCCAGTTTTGCCCCATCCTGTCCAAACGAAGTAAAAAAAACAGTACAAAGGAAAAAAGCGGTTGTGAATATCCGCATTTTCACCATAAATGCCTCCGAAATAATGAATCATCCAACTTCAAATTCTTCATAAAAGAATTCGCCACTCCATAAAAGTAAAAACAATTTTATACTTTTACAAATAAAAAAGCACATAACTGGTTTTTAAACTGCCTAAACTGATAAAAGTTTCAGGATTATTATTGCCTGAAACTTTTATCATACCGTTCTATTTTGAAGGCACACAACATTTTATGTTAGAAAACTATACTATGTGGTCGTTTCAATTGATCAGTGATTCACTCGAAAATCTTTCAGTTAAAAAACAACCTGAGTACGAGCCATGAGAAGTCGTTCTGTTTTCATAGCAGATGTTGACACCAGGTATTCTAATCCGGTAACTTCATAGTTTACTTGTAATTTATAATAATCATTAAGATACCAGGTGATTCCGAGAGCGGCTGAAGAAACTTTATGAGCATTTGTATTTGGTACAGCGAAACCGGAAAAAACTGCCTCATCAATTTTTAACTGACCAATTCGGGCGGCAATTTCAAAAGCACCAATACCCTGCGAATTATCACTCATTGGATTTTTTGGCTTGACACCTTCAAATGATGCCTCGTCTTCTGTTAAGAGATAACTAACAGTTGCCTGCCACGAAGTGTTCGTAAACTTTTCCGCTAATGTGCCGTTTACTAGTGAATGAGTAGAACTGATAAATTCTGCCAACAGCCCAAACTGACTATTATAAAATGATAACTGTCCGGCAAACCGTGAATTGTTCCCCTTAGCGAGCACACCCGATGAATAACTAAAAAATGATTGTGAGCCCTGTGTCCGATAAGAAGGCAAACGAGATGCAGAAGCACTACCTTCCTGAACTCCGGTAGTAACCGCACCTCCAAAACCCAGTTTTCGCAGAAAAGAACCTTCAGTTCCTGAAAACGGCATAAAAAATGCGCGCAATGCAATATCTTTTTGGTCACCATTATCTGAATCTTGGCTAACTCCGTCAATTGCACCATTGAACAATCCTGCAAAAGCCTGTAATTTCTTCCCAAAGAAATTCATTAAAAGCATTATGCCAACATCACGCTTAGGTACCAGATTCGATGAAAGACTGTTTTCCATCAGAACGCCAACGGTTGGAGATTGGAGGAATTCGAGCCCAAAAGGAACTTTAAACTTTCCTGTACGAAGTTGAAATCCTTCTGCAAGTCTAAAAGTTATCCATACATCCTGAGTCTCTACTCTTCCATTCGCTACATTAAAAAGCGCTCTTGCATCTGCCATTTTACCGTACTTTACACTTATCGAAGGCCTGATTTGCTTTAACCCGAGATAGCCTGTAACTTTTGAATCATTGTTGAGTGTGTATCTTGTATCGAACTGTATATCGCCGCCTGACTGCACATTAATTTTTGTCGCTTCAGGTGAGTCTATCTGAAATTGTTTTGGTTCTGAGTTAAAAAATGCATGCTGGGCGAGAACAAATCTCGATAGAAGAAAAAGCAGGAAGAACGCAGGTTTGGTCATTTCGTACCTTGTAAATTGAGGTGAATAATTTATATCAATTCGAAATTCATTTTTAAGGAAAACTTTCGATATTCAAATTTAATAGTAATAATTTTTTCGATTCATTTTTACCATCC
>CAYTLQ010000225.1:0-5627 GCA_964438715.1 uncultured Ignavibacteriaceae bacterium | reverse complement strand
AACTTGAATTAAAAGCGGCACAAACGCATTACGAAGAACTATCTGAAGGAATACTGAAGGGATTACGGGTAGGTTTAATTCACGGAAGAATGAAATGGCAGCAGAAAGAAGAGGTAATGCTGCGTTTCTCAAAAAAAGAATATGATGTTCTCATTTCAACAACGGTAATTGAAGTAGGTATCGACATCCCCGATGCAAATATTATTCTTATAAATGATGCTCACCATTTCGGATTGAGTCAACTTCATCAGCTTCGCGGCAGAGTGGGAAGAGGATCGGTGCAGGCATATTGTATTCTTGTGGCTCCCGATGAGATCGTAGCATCATCGAAGCGTATTGAAAACAAACTTGAATATCTTTCATCGGTTGAAATGGAACGATATAAGGCATCAGTACGATTACAATCTATGGTGAAGTATAGCAACGGATTTACTATTGCAGAGATAGATATGAAACTGCGCGGACCGGGTGACATATTCGGATTACAACAAAGCGGATTTCCCGGATTTATGTATGCTGATCTTAGTTCTGATGTTGAAATACTTGCATCAGCAAAGTACGATGCATTTACTGTTATTGAAAACGATCCGAAATTACTTTCAAGTGAATCATTGATATTTAAAAACAACTTACATAAACATTATGCTTCAAGTATCCGATATGCAAAGATTGGTTAATGTATAAGAAGGATGTTGAGTAATGAAAAGTTTTGTTCATGATGTTGAGTTGAAAGAAAAAAACTTCTGATGTGTGCATGAAAAATATTGACATCTTGTATTAATTAATTATATTGCACAAAAAAAATTATCGGAGTTAAAAGATATTTCTTCTTTAAGCAGTGATACAAAACTTCGTATCGCACTTACATTTAATGTCAAACCTGAAAGTACTTCTTTCGACCAAATCGTATCCCCTCAAACGCATAAATCACTAAATCATCAAACTGAAATTATGGATCGCTATGCTGAATGGGATACATGGGATACAATACATGCAGTGGAAAATGCAATTGCACTTCGTCATGATGTTACATTGATAGAAGCTAATGAAGAAATGTTTTCTGCGTTGTGTGCATTGCGTCCGGAGCTTGTATTTAATATTGCTGAAGGCATGTATGGTCTGAGCAGAGAGTCGCAGGTTCCTGCTATGTTGGAGTTTTTACAGATTCCTTATACGGGTTCTGATCCGATAACGCTTGGTATATGTCTCGATAAAGCACGAGCAAAAGAAATTCTCTCTTATTACAAGATACCTAACGCTCCATTTGCACGAATCAGTGCCTTACATCAACTTCCTTCGCTTTCTCTTTCCTATCCGATGATTGTTAAGCCGATTGGTGAAGGTTCAAGTAAAGGAATTTATTCGTCTTCATTTGTTACTTCAGAAACTGAATTAAAAAATGAAGTTGAGCGGATTCTTACGGATTATCATCAAGAAGTATTGATTGAAGAATTCCTGCCGGGCAGAGAATTTACAGTTGCTATACTTGGTAATGGTGATGAGGCGAAAGCTCTTCCGATAGTTGAAATATCTTACACCGATTTTCCGGATGACTTCGTGAAGTTGTATTCCTTCGAGGCAAAATGGATACTTGATACAAAAGAAAACCCGCTTGATGTTTTCAGTTGTCCGGCAAATATTGATGATACACTTGCGGATAGAATCCGGGAGATATGCCTGCGTACATATAAAATACTGAACTGCAGAGATTGGAGCCGTATTGATGTACGACTTGATAAGTATGGTGAGCCAAATATAATCGAAATAAATCCTTTACCAGGTATATTACCTGATCCGAAAGAAAATTCATGTTATCCGAAAGCCGCACGCACCGCAGGGCTTTCGTATGATGAGATGATTCTAGCGGTAGTGGAATCTGCACGCAGGAGATACGGAATATGATGCATAAAGAAAAAATTCTTGTGTGTTATAATTCACCCGTTAGTGTGTATGAGGTGTACTCGGGAAAACCGAAAAATGAAGTTCTGCAGTCCGATGATATGTCGGAAACCGGTTTTATGAAAGAAATTGGTCTTATAGAAACTTCTCTCCGGAAATATTTTGAAAATGTAGTTACGCTGGCAATAGATAAAAACATACAACATACAATTGATCATTTGAAAGAAATTGCGCCAGATGCAGTTCTCAATCTTGTGGAATCTGTTGAAGGCATTGCATCATTCGAAGCATATCATGCCGGTATTTACGAATTGCTGGGTATAGCATACACCGGAAATACACCACAATGTCTGGGAAACTGTTTACATAAAGAACGGGCAAAACATCTTTTAAAATCGTATCAGATTTCCGTGCCTGCTTCGATGATATGGAAAGTACATCATAAGTCGAATAAAAAAACCTTTAATCTACGCTTTCCCGTAATAGCAAAACTTTTGAAGGAAGATGCAAGCATTGGAATCTCGGAAAGATCGGTAATTTATAATTATGAGGAACTTGAAAAGCATATAAAATTTCTCATAAGGAACTATCGACAAGATATTTTGATTGAAGAGTATATTGAAGGAAGGGAGTTTAATATCGGAATACTCGGAACCGAGGCGCTTCCGATTTCTGAAATTAGTTTTGAAGGTCTTCCTCAGGGTTTCCCGAAAATTGTAACATACGAAGGTAAGTGGATTCCGGAAAGTGTTTATTATAAGAATACCGTACCGGTTTGTCCGGCAGATGTTACTCCTGAATTGAAAGTAAAATTAGAAGAAACTGCGTTACGGGCATTCAATGCGCTTGGCTGCAGAGATTATGCACGGGTTGATATTCGTTTGAACGATAACGGACAGCCTTTTGTAATAGAGGTAAATCCCAATCCGGATATATCGACCGATGCGGGATTCACCCGTGCTTCAGGTGTTGCCGGTTATCCGTTTGACCTGATGCTCAAAAAAATTGTGGAGTTCGCACTTGAGCGGAAACAGGGTTATCAGGCCGCTTAAAGCAACAGACAGGGATGAGCTGGAAAGAATTTTGAATACCATCGCGATTTTTTCTTCAGAGGAAAGATCGGTTGCGATGGAGTTGATAGATGCAACAATACATACTTCTGCTTTATCAGGGTATGTGATATTTGTTTCGGTTGAAGCAGATAAAGTTACAGGTTACTACTGTGTTGGTAAACGGCCGCTTACTGACGCAGTTTATGACCTCTACTGGATTGTTGTAGATGCAGAAAATGCCGGAAAAGGTACAGGAACTGAATTACTGCATCATGCGGAAGAGTTTATTGAAAAGAACGGCGGAAGGTGGCTTCTTGCGGAAACATCTTCTCGAGCCGCTTATGAAAAGACAAGGAATTTTTACATTAGAAACGGTTATGAAGCAGTTGCCCGTATTAATGATTTTTATTCTCCGGGTGATGCTCTTGTTGTCTATGGTAAAAATTTTTTGAATAAAAACTAACGAAGGATACATTATGGAACTCTGGCAGCAAATGATTCGGGATAGTGTTCACACGACCGATGAACTTGTCGAAAAATTCAATATCGACCGGCAGGTGGCAGAAAGCCTCAATGAATTCTTTCAGGTTCGTATCAATCCATATTATCTAAGTCTGATACGATACCCGGGAGATCCTATATGGCTTCAATGCGTCCCGGATATAAAAGAGCTGCAGGATATCGATGCTCCTGAAGACCCTCTTATGGAAGACAGTATGAGCCCGGTGCCGAATATTACACACAGATATCCGGATCGAGCATTATTTCTCACAACAAGCCAATGTGGTTTGTATTGCCGTTTTTGTACACGCAAGCGAAAAGTTGGAAACTCTGAAAAGATCTCGATGAAAGGACTTGAGGCTGCATTCCGATACCTTGAAGAGCATACAGAGATCAGGGATGTTATTCTCTCAGGTGGCGATCCGCTTATGCTAACTGATGTTATGCTGGAGAAAATTCTGAAGCGCCTGCGGCAAATTCCTCATATTGAAATAATAAGGCTTGGAACAAAAATGCCCTGTGTACTTCCTCAGCGAATTACACAAAAACTCTGCGATATGCTGAAGAAATACCATCCGATTTATGTTAACACGCATTTCAATCATCCTTGGGAGATAACTCCCGATAGTATTAAAGCATGCACTATGCTCGCCGATGCCGGTGTACCCGTAGGGAATCAAATGGTTCTTATGCGTGATGTTAATGATGATCCGGCAGTGGTGAAAGAGTTGATGCAAAAACTGCTGAAGATGAGGGTAAGACCATATTATATTTATATGGCAGATGAAACAAAAGGGGCTAATCACTTCCGCACGACAATATCAAAAGGTCTGGAGATAATAGAAAACCTTCGCGGCTGGACGAGCGGGCTTGCTATTCCTCATTTCGTCATCGATGCTCCCGGCGGCGGGGGAAAGATTCCTCTTGTACCGAATTATGTTGTTCATTATGATGATGAAAAGATTATCCTCCGTAACTACAAGAACAAAATATTTGCTTATAAGAATGGTTACGATAATCCGCCTAAAAAAGAGGTAAGGAAAAAGGAAACCAGAAGAACAAATTCGCGGAAACTTCCGAGAATTACACCAAGAACACGAAAGGTTACTGTACCAGAACTTGCAGAAGTTGAAGTATAGTAACATATACTCCTATTTGAGCCGTACTTGCAGAGTAAGGCTCTTTAATTTTAAACTGTAACAATACAATTACCAATGTAGTCTCTAAACTACTTCTCTGCAGTTGATTTGCTATCGCTAAAGAAATTCATTACTTCTTTTTGCTTATATCTCTACGAATCTCAATAACACTTTAACACTTGTCCATTATAACAGCATCTGTCGAATAAAATGTTGAATAAAGTCCTGAGAAACACAACGCGTTAGTACAACACTTTTCGAAGCATGTAACTTCTTATGATAGTTTGGCTTTGTTCATTAACAATCTTACTCAATCGAAAAACCGGCTAAAAGTCTCTCTTATGTTAAGCGAAAAACATAATAAAGGAAATCTGTAACAACAGAGAATGAACAAAAAAGGTAAACAGTATATCGGTGATATACATTCATTTGAATTTTAAGTAATTTTACATAAGAGCTTTTAAAAGTTCTTATATATAAGTATTACAGGCGGAGAAACAATGTCTATCACACAAAAAATATTAGATTTCTTTAAGCGTAAAGAAAAAGCATCAAGTGGCGGGGGAGAAAAGGCACTTGAAAAACAAATAGCGAGTGGTAAAATGACGGCTCGCGACAGAATAAATCAATTAGTAGATCCCGGTTCGTTTCATGAATTTGATTTATTTGTAAAGCATGCCGGAACAGATTTCGGTATGGATAAAAAAGAACTGCCCGGAGATGGAGTAATTACCGGAACAGGTATGATGTCTGGTCATCCTGTTTGCATTTTTGCACAGGATTTCACAGTTGCGGGAGGTTCACTCGGTTTGGCACATGCGAGTAAAATACCAAAGATTATGAATCATGCTATTAAATTGGGAATGCCTCTGATTGGCATCAGTGATCCCGGGGGTGCGCGGATACAGGTAGGAGTGAATTATCTCGCCGGTTAGGGAGAAGTATTTAACGGCAGTACACTTGATGGGTGGGTTATACCCAAAATATCAGTAATACTTGGTACATGTGCCGGTGGTGCAGTTTATTCTCCGGCGCT
>CAYTLQ010000224.1:0-4637 GCA_964438715.1 uncultured Ignavibacteriaceae bacterium | reverse complement strand
AAAGCCGCAAAACCATTGCTCTTTAAATAAAATTCAGGTGTTTCCAACATTATTTCAGCACGCAAAAATCCTGTATTGAGATTTTTACTTTTTTCGTAATCGGTTAGCAGTGAAAGTAATAATTCTACTTCCTTTAAATCTGTAACTTTTGGAAGACAAACAGAAAGAAAAGGTACATTTTGTATATCGCAGTTCTGAAAAAATTTACTAAGAAATATATCGAGTGTTCTTATACTTCGTTGCAGGGTTGGCAAAGAAAAAGATTTAATTCTTATCCCTGTTTGAAATGCAGATGAGTTGTCTGATTTCTGAAATAATTCAGACAATTCAATTGCACACCGTTCTGCATCTTCGTCTTCCTTCGCAGAGTCTCTTAATCCATAACCATCTTCAAAATCTATACGATAATCCTCAACCGGATTTACAGTCAGTTTATTTATCGTCTGATCAATTACTTGCTGTCTTATTTCCGAATTAAGAGGAATAGCAGATTCACCGGATAAAGCAGTACAATAAGGTGGTTCTGCAAGATAGTTCTTTATTAGCGCTATCCCCTTTTCACCTATCTTTTTTAAGGTATTACGGTGAAAAAGTTGTGCGCCTCCATAGACGGTATGAACAGGATGAACAGAGGTTTTTGAAAGGGGGAATTCACCGGATTTTTCATTTAAAGATTCAATTAACAATTTAGATTTTTCAGAGTAAATCGACATGAAGTAAAATTTCAATTTGTTCGGAGGATTACATATTCCATTTATAGAATTAATTCAACGCAGTCTGATTTATGGGAATTTCAATTTTTCAGGAGTTTTAATATCTTGCCTGCACCATTCCTCAAATATAATTAAATCAATTATATTAGAAGAATAATTACTCCAAACAATTATCCATTAAATTGAAAGTAATCATGCAGAATACTGAAACCGCTACGATAAAATGGAATTTTCCGCAATCCTTTTGGACGGCTAACATTGTAGAACTTTTTGAAAGGGCAGCGTATTATGGTGTTTTTATTGCTGTAACACTATATCTCACAAATGTTGTTGGGTTTGATGACATCTGGGCTGCCTGGATAAGCGGCGTTTTTTCAGCGGGTATTTATTTTCTTCCAACCTTTACCGGTGCATTGGCGGACAAAATCGGTTTCCGGAAAGCGGTAATTCTGGCATTTGCTCTGCTATCAACAGGTTATTTTATGTTAGGAGCTTTCCCCTATAAGGCAATAGTAATACCTGCATTTGTTATTCTTATGTTCGGAGGATCTTTTATAAAATCCATTATAACCGGAACAGTTGCTAAAACAACCACTGCAGAAAACCGCGCAAGAGGTTATTCCATTTTTTATGGTATGGTTAATGTTGGAGCTTTTCTCGGTAAAGCTATCGCATATCCGTTACGAATTGAATTGGGACTCGAATCAATAAATTTCTTCTCTGCCGCATGTTCTTTTGTTGCGCTTATAACCGTATATTTTTTCTATAAGAATATTGATATTCATGGTGAAGGGAAATCGGTAAAAGAGGCATGGCAAGGATTTCTCAGAGTTCTTACAAACATTCGTCTTGTCGTTCTTATATTTATCGTAACAGGATTCTGGATAATTCAACACCAATTATATGCTACTATGCCGAAATATGTTCTTCGGACGGTTGGCAATGATGCTTCGCCTGAATGGATAGCAAATGTTAATCCATTAGTGGTTGTATTGTCCGTGGTTGGAATAACCGCTTTAATGAAAAAACACTCAGCGTTATTTTCCATGACTATCGGTATGTTTCTCATGCCCTTCTCTGCATTTTGTATGACCCTCAGTCCGGTTCTTGAAAATCTCGCCGGTACTGCTGTATCAATTTTCGGATTATTTACCTTACATCCTGTAACTATTATGATGATTATTGGTATAGTTTTTCAAGGACTTGCTGAGTGTTTCATTTCTCCGCGCTACCTTGAATTTTTTTCTTTACAAGCTCCCAAAGGAGAGGAGGGACTCTACTTAGGTTTTGCTCATCTACATTCCTTCCTTGCTTCAATCTTGGGATTTGGACTTTCGGGATATTTACTAACAGCATACTGCCCCGACCCAAAAACTCTTCAACCTCATCAATTAGCGACTGCGTATGACAACGCTTACCTGATCTGGTATTATTTTGCGGCAATTGGATTCGTTGCGGCAATTTCTCTGATTATCTATGGTCGGGTTACGAAAAATCGGGCTTAACTTCAAATGGAACATTATCTTTTTGATGGAAATAACCTGATTGGGCATTTAGCAGTTCTTAAACGAGTTTTTCTCAGGGATAAACAAAAAGCCAGAGAGGATGCTCTTATCATCGTTGAAAAATTTCTTAATGGTAAAAAGTGTAAAGCTACTCTCTTTTTTGATGGTTTTGAGACTATAAAATTACGGCATACATGGATTAAAATTCTTTATTCGGGAAACGCTACAGCAGATACATTGATTAAGAAACAAATTGAACACTCTCATTCTAGGACTAATCTTGTCGTCGTGTCATCTGATTTGGAAATTCGAAGTCTTGCAAAAGCTAATTCATGTAAAGTTATTACCTCCAATGAGTTTGAAAAATTAGTTTTATCTAATCCATCAAAACCATCTAAAATACAGCAAAATACCTCGGAGAAAGAACATATTTCTGAAGTAAATCACGATAAGAATTATTTTATCAGGCTTTTCAGTTCAGCTGATGGTAAAAGTAAAGATTATTCTGATAATTAAATCAGTTAAATTATTCAGTAATTTACTGATTAAAATTTAAGGTTTTTTTGTGCGCGTATTTCTTACACTTATAATTATACTTTTCTCCTTCTATGTTATCATAAGTCAGCAAATACATTCCATACATAAGGAAGATTATCTACAGTATGGTTCAGAGAAAAAATTCCAGAGTAACCAAAACTTTTCAGGCGAAGGAATTATACCATTACAGTTTGATAAAAGTAAAGTAACCGGCGCTACCATATTTGGCTACCTCCCTGATTGGGAATATGCCACCGCCAAAGCCTATCTTCGTTATGATATACTAACACACATTGCAGCATTTGACTTCAGTGTATCCAACACAGGAGCTATGACCAACCCGGCCGGTTGGCCATGGACTGATATTATCAATACAGCTCATTTGAACGGGGTAAAAGTAATTCTCACAGCCGTAAACTTTGAAGGCGACGATATTCATACAATAATGACTGATCCTACAGTTAAGCAAACATTTTTTAATAATGTAAAAAGCAGAATGCAGGCATATCAGCTTGACGGTGTGAATATTGATTTCGAAAGTCTTAACTCTGCTGATAGAGGCGCAGTCCTGAATACATTTATGTCGGAACTTAGCACATTTATTAAATCCAGTTTACCCAATGCAGAAATATCTTTTGCCGGTCCCGCTCTTACTAGTGGGTACAGCCTCAGCGGATTGGCAAACAGTTGTGACTATATTTTTATAATGGGATATGCCTTTTACGGCAGTTGGAGTACCACTACCGGTGCATGTGCACCTCTTACCGGTGGCAGTATCAATATCACTAATACTGTTGTTACACAATATGCTCCTATTACCAATTCCAATCCTCAAAAGTTAATTCTCGGTGTGCCGTATTATGGATTGAAATGGAAAACACAAACTGAACTGCCTCATTCCACTGTCATCTCTTATATTGGTTCCACCCGATTTAAGAACGATGTTACTGCCGCTCAGCAGTATGGCAGACTTTGGGCGAGCGATAATCAGGTCCCCTGGTACCGTTATCAGTCTGCTAATGAATGGTATCAGGTCTGGTATGATGATGATTCCAGCCTTGGTTTAAAGTATTCTCTTGCACAAGCAAAAAATTATCGCGGTGTTGGTATGTGGGCTCTCGGTTACGATGGTAGCCGAAATGAGCTTTGGAATGAGTTATACAGGCGATTTTATCAGACTGTACCGGTTGAACTCAATTCCTTCACCTCTCAACAATTTGGTAATGGTGTTCTTTTGAATTGGAAAACTTCCGGCGAAATTAATTCAAGACATTTTACTTTGACAAGATTGAATCTTTCTTCTGGTATCCATAAGGAAGTCGGACAGGTAAACGCACACGGAACAACCTCAACAGTTAAGTTTTATTCTTACTTCGATTCAGAAGTAATGCCGGGTGATTACCGATATATTCTCTCAGAAACTTCATTCGATGGTAAAACAAAAGAAATTGCAAGCACGGATATCTCTGTCTTACACACCGGCGGTTTCTCACTTGAGCAAAATTATCCTAATCCTTTTAATCCTTCAACTACAGTGAATTTTTCTGTGCCTGAAACAGGACATATCAGAATGAGTGTTTTTGATATTCATGGTAGTGAGGTGCTTGTATTAAAAGATGAGATAATTTCTGCGGGAAATCATAAGGTATTCGTCAATCTCTCCGAATATTCCTCCGGTATTTATATGCTCAAAATGACGATCGGTAATTATATGAGTTCAATAAAAATGATACTGCTAAAGTGATGATAAAGTTCCTAAAATTGTGTAAAAGCAAGATTATTAACAAAAGAGGCATTGCCCATAGTCTGATTAATAAAATTACTGATTAAGAAGAAGGTTTTATCAAGGCTTCTTACACTTTCAAAACATCCTATTGCATTA
>CAYTLQ010000223.1:0-10411 GCA_964438715.1 uncultured Ignavibacteriaceae bacterium | reverse complement strand
TGACTTGGTTCTCAGTGAGAGCCTCGTGACTGTCTATTGTGGTTGATGTTTGTGTTAAGGAGACGGAGAACACCGAGGTATACACGGGGGAGATCGTCGGCAGCGTCAGAGGGGTATAAGAGACAGATGCGGTATAGTTGGTCCGGTATCAAATTTTGTCAGCGGTGTACAATTGGTAGCAGATGCAGTGTATAAAGATGTACCGGAGTTAAATAAATTTGCCGCAGAGAGAAAAAGAGAATTTAACGGCGATTTTATGCTGTTTCCCCGGGTGGCTTTTCTCTGTACACTAATAAAGAGAGAAGTAATAGAAAAACTTGGAGGTCTTGATGAACGCTTTGCCCCGGGAAATTTTGAAGATGATGATTATTGTCTTCGTGCACAGGAAGCAGGCTTTAAAACAGTAATTGCAAAAGATGTATTTATTCATCATTTCGGCTCGAAAAGTTTTAAAGCAGATGGCGAAAAGAAATATGCTGAGCGGCTTGCCGTAAATAAAAATATATTCATTGAGAAATGGGGTGCAGATCCTGAAGAGATATGGCTTCATCGTAAAGCCTTTAGAAAAAGGAATGTAACAGTCCCGCTTCATAGAGATAATTCTGTTGAAAAACTAAACAGAGCATTGTTACTTATTAATGAAAATGATTTTTTCTGGGGGATGAAAAATCTTGAATCTGCTCTGATGGGTGTCGAAAGAGATTCGGAACTAATCAGATCGGGACAATTAGACAATATCATAAAACTGTATAAAAAACTTGCCCTTTCCGACAGCAGTAATAACGGGTATCAGAAGGTTGAGGAGCATTTAATACAGATTGGGTATCTGACGCCCAAAGAGCCGGTAACACTAAATATTGAAAACAGGAATTACATATAATTAAAGGAGATGTTATGAACACATTAATCTCGTACTTACAGGATGCTTTGGTTGAATACAAAAGAAATAATTTTCAAAAAGCGCTTTTTCTTTTAGAGCAAGCCGAGGCTGAGTTTCCAAACAGAAACGGTAACAGTGCGTATTTCGAAGATCTGTATCTGTTAAAAGGTTCTATCTATTATACCGTTGAAGACTATGACATGGCGCTTGCAAGTTTTGAGAATGCATTGAAAACAAATCCACAATCATCACAGGCTTGTCATAATATTGCGAAGGTATTTTATATTCAGGATGCGCCCGATAAAGCTGAAGTAATGCTGGAATGGGCATTAAAACTCGATCCAACAAACGAATCCGCTGAAAAACTCCTCTCGTTGGTTCAACAGGCGTTAAAAGAACAGGAGCAGTCCGGTCCGGGCGAAGAGAGTCAATTGTTGGTTACTGCCTTTGAACTTTTTTCGAAAAAAGAATTTGATAAAGCTTATGAGGAACTTTCAAAAATAAAAAATATCTATGAAGAAAATTTAGCCGGTGTATTGAACTTTATGGGATTCTGCCAACTTGGTATGAACCAGCTTGCTAATGCCGCCGCAGTTTTTGAGCGTGCGCTATCTCTTAACCCTGAATCATCTCAGGCGCTTGCCGGCATTGGAGAGGTATATTATCTCAATAACGATGATACACGGGCTCTTCATTACTATACAAGAGCGGTAACGCTTAATCCATCAAATGAGTTCGCAAGAGCTGGTTATAAAAAACTTACCGGAAGAGAATACGATGTTCCGGCTGAAAGCAGGAATATTAATCTACAGCAAATGCTTGAGGAAGCGCTGAAACTTTACACTGAAAAACAATATAAAGACAGTCTTCGGCTTCTGGAAGAATGTACTCTTCTTATTGAAAATCCATCGCCACAGGAAGCTGAAATAATATCCCGCATGGAAAACTTTAAGGGATTCAATTATCTTGGCTTGCGTGAAATTGAAAATGCAAGGAAGTGTTTCGAGAATGCGTTGATTAATTTTCCGGAGTCTTCACAGGCATGTGCCGGATTAGGAGAAGTATTTTATCTGCAGGGCAGAAAAGCCGAATCGAAAACAATGTTTGAGTGGTCGGTAAAGCACAACAAAGAAAATTTATTTGCATTGAATGGACTAAAGAGAGTGAATCTTGAACTTGGCCTTGATCCGAATGACTATACTCTAAATTAATGTTATAATGAATCTTTCGCTTTGTATGATCGTAAAAAACGAGGAGCAATACCTTGAGGGATGCCTTCGTTCGGTTGCGGGTGTTGTTGATGAAATTATTGTTGTTGATACAGGCTCGGATGATAGAACGATAGAAATAGCTGAGGCGGCAGGAGCAAAGGTTTTTCATTTTACCTGGATAGGCGATTTTTCAGCCGCCCGCAATTTTAGTCTGGAAAAAGCAAGTGGCAGATGGATACTTTATCTCGATGCTGATGAGCGACTGACTGAAGATTCACGCCCGATTTTAAAGAAGTTAGTCTCTTTGAAAGCAGACAGGGGTATTCTGTGTGGTTTACTCAGTACCGATGAACATGGCGGCAGACCAAACATTATGAAATATACAAGACTATTCCCGAATGACAAGAGGGTGCGTTTTTTCGGGAGAGTGCATGAACAAATAGATGGGGCTTTGAATGCCGCCGGCTATGTTATTGAGGACTCAGCAATCCGGCTCATCCATCACGGCTATGACATCCCTAAGGAAGAAATCCAAAAAAAAGCAAAACGAAATCTCGATTTATTACTCATCGATTATAATGAAAAACCCACAGGGTATCTTGCATTTCAGATAGCACAGAGTTATGGCGTTCTGGAGGACAAAGAATCAGCATGTCGTTATTTTGAAAAGGCATTAAGCGAACCCTCTCTTCTCGTTTACTATCGCTCTCATTCATTGCGATACTTAGCCGCAGAAAAAATGGAAAAAGGCAACCTGAATGAAGCGAAGATACTGATTGACAAGGCGTTGGAGTTAAAACAGGAACAGCCACTTATTTATATTATCGCCTCAAAAATTTACTTTGCCTTGAAACAAAAATCTCAGGCGGAAGATTATTTTATGAAGGGACTGGAAATCAATAACCGAATACTCGAAGGGAAAATCCATCCGCCTTTTGACATACTTGTCGATAACAAAGAGTTGCTTCTGCATGGTATTCATACTGCCCTCGAGAATGATTCTGAAAGACTATTTATTTATGTAAATAATAAAATACAAAGCAATGCCCGATTTTCCGGAGATTTACGGCTTAAAGCAGAGCTTGATTTGATTGAACAGATAGTAAAACGGTCTCCAATTGTACACTTGAATTCTGAGCAGATTCAAAATGTTGTTTCAGAAGAAAATCTAAAAGCGTTCTACAATTTATTAGTTAAAAATTATTATGCCGCCGATGTGGAATTTTTCCTTGAACAGGTTAAACCGGAGATCAAGGATACATTGAAATATGTATATTTCAGAGGCGATATTGCCGAACAATTCGGAGAATATAAGAAAGCAGAGATATTTTTTAACGATGCTTTCGGGAGGAATCCTAACGATATTTCCATTGGACTGCGACTTATTTCCATTTATCTGCGTTTGGGAGATATGGCAGGTGTACAACAGATACTGTACCGGCTCGAATCGTTGGAGAATCTTTCCTCGCTAGGCGGAATCATCACACAGCTTAAGGAGAAGCTAAAAGTTGTTGCCGGAAAATTATGATAAACACTCTTTATAAAGGGTAATGGTAGTAACTATGTTCAATAATCATACTACTCTGAAATGATTAATTTGTCTGTGGATGCAAACCGGACAGATACTATCCACCGACTGCTACAGAAAGCTGAAAATCAGTTTAAGGCCGGTGATATCTCAGGCGTTGAAGAGAGTTTCCAACAACTTCGATTTTGTGGATGCCATGAAGAAAAATATTTTACCCTGTTTGGAAAGTTTTTCATAACAACTAATAATCTCGTTGAGGCAAAAAATTTCTTGATCCGAGGTGTAGAGTTATATCAGCAATCTGTAACAATACATCATTTATATGGTATAGTATGCAACGCATTAGAAGAATATTCTGAGGCGGAAAAACATTTATCTGTTTGTTATAGTGTTATCGGGGAGGATTCATCAATTATCCTGAATTATTCTGTAGCTCTGTGCGGCTCCGGTAAATATGCAGAGGGAATTAAAGTATTAGAGAACGGTCTGAAATTATTCCCTGATGACAGAGAAATGCGTCATAACCTTGCTCTTGCATATTATAATTCAGGGAAACTCTCCGACGCATTTGTTCAGTATGAAGTTCTCACTCATCATCCGGAAAGTTTGTTAACCGGATACAACGGTATGGCAAGAATACTAATAGAACAGCACCGTTATAGTGAGGCTGAAACGATTTTATTGAAGCTGCTCGAAGCGGGTTTAACCTCAGCACACACAATTGAGTACCTTTTGCATGTTTATAATCAGCAGGAACGATTTACTGAGACAATAAAAATCTTTCATAATCTTACGGAATCAGAAATATCGGAAGATGTGTTATTTAAAGCGGGAGAAGCTTTTTATAATCTCTTCAGTTTTACTGAAGCTTTGACCGTTTTTCAGGAAGTATTAAAAACACAACCAGAAAATGTCGAAGCGCTGTATAATGCCGGAGCAACCTATCTTGAGATGGGGATGCCCTCTGATGCATTGCAGATGTTGAATAAAGCTTATTCCCTTGCTCCCAACGATGCGAAAATACCGTTTGCACTTGCAGAAACTTTTTTCTATCTGGGAGAATATTCTAAAGCATGGAAATATTACGAATTCAGAAGACATTTATTATCTGAACCATTCAGTAGTATAAAGATACAGCGCTGGAAAGGTGAGAATATTTCCGGTAAGAGAGTATTGGTAGCAGAGGAGCAGGGAGCAGGTGATACATTTATGTTTCTGCCGTATGTTAAACTACTTAAACGAGAAGGCGCTATTGTTCATTTTGCTTCGGGAAAATTAACAAAACGCCTGGTTGAGCATCTTGGAATAGTTGATAAAGTGATCCCAATCGATAATGTAGAAACGGGGAACTATGATTATTATATTCCTTTATTGAGTCTTCCGTTAATGTTAGGAATACTAACTCCCGGAGGCATTACAGATACTTTTTGCATAAAAATAGCAGAACAAAATGAATTCACATTTCCTAAAGACGAAAAATTAAGAGTCGGCCTGGTTTGGAAAGGTAATACGGTATCTGTTATCAACCGCAAGAGGCACTGTCCTCCGGATTTGTTAAAAGAACTTTTCGATTTACACAATGTAACATTTTATTCCCTCCAGATTGGAGAAAAAACAGAAATTATTGAGGAATTAAAGAACTGTACTAACTTTATTGATTTATCAGAATACCTCACCGATTATTACGATACTGCGAAGGTTATTGAAGATTTAGATCTGATTATAACTGTTGACACCTCTGTAGCTCATCTTGCCGGCAGATTGAGTAAACCGGTTTGGATAATGCTTTCTTATGTTCCTGACTGGCGTTGGGGAATGAAAGGAAATACAACTGAGTGGTATCCAACAGCAAAACTATTCAGACAGCATGCATTAAGTGACTGGAAGGGAGTGGTTGCAGAAATAAAATCGGAATTAAAAAATTTGAGCAATCAGAATATGGAAAAATCTGTTGCGTTGGGTATTGCTTTAACGAAAGGCGAAAATTTCGGTTGGGGTGTTTGCAGTAATTACTTACGAAAGGAGCTCGCGGACAAATATCCTTTTACCGATT
Organism: uncultured Ignavibacteriaceae bacterium; assembly: GCA_964438715.1. Lineage (GTDB taxonomy): Bacteria > Bacteroidota > Ignavibacteria > Ignavibacteriales > Ignavibacteriaceae > CAYTLQ01. Next base: position 4,739 of record CAYTLQ010000223.1, on the reverse strand, counting down.
TGCAGGATTACACAGAAAACAGTTTTGATGGTGTTGTTCTCCATGCTATAACCGGTGTTGAACTCGAGCCACTTCATAAAATACGCGGCAAAGTAAATGTTGGTTATACATTTTTTGAAAATGTTTTGACTGAAAAATCACGAGAAAATGCAGGTCAATATGATTTAATACTCGCAGGCTCCACCTGGTGCAAAGAGAAACTTGAGGAAAAGAAAATATACCACTCCGATGTTCTTATTCAGGGTATAGATCCGCAACTGTTTTACCCTGCTGAAATGCGTAAACCGGATAATTTATTTGTAATATTTTCCGGAGGAAAATTTGAACTACGCAAAGGTCAGGATTTAGTTCTTAGGGCGGTAAAAATATTACAGGATAAATACAAGGATGTAATTTTACTCAATGCGTGGTATAATATGTGGCCGGCAACGATGTTAACAATGACAAACTCCCGCTATATAAACTTTGAGCTGAAAGGGACAGATTGGTCTCAGGTAATGAACCACCTTTATGAGATAAATGGTATGGATCTCTCAAGAATTATAACACTCCCTCTTACAAACAATAGTAAACTCAGAGAGATATATGCCCGCACTGATGTAGGTCTTTTCCCTAACCGTTGTGAAGGCGGAACCAATCTAGTTTTAATGGAATATATGGCATGCGGGAGACCCGTTATTGCTTCTTATAACAGCGGACATAAGGATGTGTTAACTAACAGCAATGCATATCTCTTACAGGACATGCATACGCTTGAAGTATATGAAAAAGATGGAAGTCTCTCCGCAATTTGGGATGAACCTGTGCTTGATGAAATTGTTGCATTATTAGAACACGCGTATCATAACCGTTCCGAATGTGTAAATAAGGGCAATGTCGCCGGCGAATTTATGAAAAAATTCACATGGTCTAAAACAGCAGATGATTTTCTGAGGGCTATCAGAAAATTCTTGTAAACAGCGGCGGATTTCTTTATACTTTCCCACCAATTAGTTTTTTTTCATTTCACTAGTACGAATACATGAGTAGCGAAAATTTTAAAGTACAGGCTGAGCAATTTGCCGATATTGAAATATTGCGATATCAGGTTCCCGGTTTTAATGAACTGCCATTAAGAAAGAAAATTCTTATCTACTATCTTTATATGGCAGCTATGTCGGGCAGAGATATAACATACGATCAGAATTACAAATACAATCTTCTGATCCGGAAGACGAATGAAGGTATTTATGAAGGATTTACCGGCAACAGGGATGATGAAAATTTCGCCGCCTTTCTTGTTTATTCAAAAAGAGTATGGTTTTCCAATGGTATTCATCATCATTACTCGATGCAGAAATTTTATCCGGATGTTTCACCGGAGTATTTTAAATATCTTCTCCAGCAGACACCGGTAATTTTTCTTCCTTTACGGGAAGGAGAGAACTTAGAGCAATTTATCTCTTTTATTCTTCCTTTGATATATGATAAAGAAAGAGATACGATGCGGGTGAATCAGGCATCCGGAGTTGATGTAATTAAAGACTCAGCCAACAATTTTTATGAAAACCTTACTCAGGATGAAGTAACGGGATTTTATCAATCGCAAATTGATAAAAGTGATCCAAGACCAATTTCTTATGGATTGAATAGTAAACTTGTTAAAGAGAACGGAACAATTTTCGAGAAGGTTTGGAAAGCGGGAGGAATGTATTCGCCGGCAATAGAGAAAATAATTTATTGGTTGAGTAAAGCTGAAAGTTTTGCTGAGAATGAGGTTCAAAAAAAAACTATACAACTTTTAATAGAGTATTATCAGACAGGTGATCTAAGAAAATTTGATGAATACTCTATACATTGGCTTCAGGATACTGTTTCGGAAGTTGATTTTATAAATGGTTTTATTGAAACTTATGGTGATCCATTAAATTACAAAGCAACTTATGAAGCTCTTGTTGCTTTCAGAGACAAGGTTGCAACGGGCAGAATAGAGGCTATAAGTAATAATGCACAGTGGTTTGAAGATAATTCGCCAATATTTGATGAGCACAAGAAAAGGAATGTAAAGGGTATTTCTGCAAAAGTAATTACTGTAGTTGCCGAAGCCGGTGACGCATCGCCGGCAACACCAATTGGTATTAATTTACCAAACGCAACATGGATCAGAGAACAATTTGGATCAAAATCGGTAAACCTTGGTAATATTGTACATTCTTATAATCTTGCCGCCAGTGAAAAAGTACTTGAAGAGTTTGCATTTTCCGAGGAGGAAAAAGCTCTGGCAAAACAGTACGGCAATCTTGCAGATGATCTGCATACAGATCTTCATGAGGTAATAGGGCATGGTTCCGGTCAAATTTTACCCGGTGTAGGTACACCACGCGAAACCCTTAAAGTATATGCGTCGGTTATTGAGGAAACACGAGCAGATCTTGTGGCTTTATATTTTATACTCGATACAAAACTTGTTCAGCTTGGTATTATGCCAAATACCGACTGCGGAAAAGCAGAGTACAACAGATTTATCCGAAATGGAATGCTCACTCAACTGCAAAGAATTAAACCCGGTGAAAATATCGAAGAAGCTCATATGCGTAACAGACAGCTTATCGCACATTGGGCTTTTGAGCTTGGAAAAGAAAAAAATGTGATTGAGCGAATTAACAGAGATGGAAAAACCTTTTTTGTTATAAACGATTATGAGGAACTGAGAGTAATTTTCGGAAAAATGCTTCGTGAGATTCAACGGATTACCAGCGAAGGGGACTTCAGCACCGCAGAGTATCTTGTTGAGCGTTATGGTGTTAAAGTAGATGAAGAATTACATAAAGAAGTTTTATCACGCTTTGCCGGACTTAACATTCCACCATATAAAGGATTTATAAATCCCGAGTTACAGCCAATCTATTCAGGTGACGAGATAGTAGATGTATATATTGAATATCCGGATGATTTTGCAGGTCAAATGATGCGTTATGCAAAAGAATTCAGCTTTCTTTGAAAAATTAATTGCAGTATCAATACGAGCAATCAACTGTGCTTAGCTTGTTACAGATACGCAATAAGTAAATTTCACCTGATACATTTGTTAAAAAGTTTTAACCGCCTGAAGTATGCAAAATCCATTAGAAAATTCGATACAATATATTAAGTCAGTTGGACCAAAGCGGGCGGAGTTATTCGGTAAGATTGGAATCAATACGATAGGCGATCTTCTGTTTTATTTTCCATCCCGCTATCTTGACCGCTCAAATCTTCTTACTTCTGCAAAGGCTTTTCACTATGTACATAATGGTTATGAGGGAGAAATAACGATTCTTGCAAAGGTGGAGAATAGTGAGCGAAGATATTTCAGAGGCAAGGAAATACTGACTGTTTCGTTTCGGGATGCATCGGGATTTTTTGAGTGTATCTGGTTTCAGGGGGCAAAATATCATGCTGACAAATTTCTCCCCGGAAGACACTTCGCGCTCTCCGGTAAACCAACTATCTCAAAGATTGGTAAACTTCAACTTATACATCCTGACTACGATCTATTAAGCGAGGATGAATCGCAAAAGTTTTTTAACACCGGAAGAATTATTCCTGTGTATTCTATTCCAAAAGAACTGAAGGCTGGAAATATCGGCGACTTCAGTATGCGGAAAATAATCTCCTCTGCTGTTGAGCAATACACACAATACATTTCTGAAACACTTCCCGATACGCTCTTAAAGAAACACGGATTAATTTCATTACAATCCTGTGTTTCTATTCTTCATAATCCTCCCGGAATGCAACATATAGAAGAGGCGCGCAGGAGATTAAAGTACGAGGAGCTGTTCTACATTGAAATGCTCGTAGCGCTGAGACGTTACAATATACGGCATACAGTAAAAAGCACAGCGATGAAGATAAAGACTAAACTCATTCATTCGTTTTTGAAAATATTACCCTATGAACTCACAGCATCGCAAAAGCATGTACTGCATGAAATACGAACTGATCTTGAAAAGCAGGAACCAATGAACAGACTTCTGCAAGGTGATGTTGGCAGTGGTAAAACAATTGTTGCTCTTATTGCAATGCTGATTGCCGTTGATAATGGTTTTCAGGCAGCTTTAATGGTACCAACTGAAATACTGGCAGATCAACATGCAAAAAATATCAGAAGTTTACTGTCGCGGTTAAGTGAACAATATCCTGAATATACATTGAATGTCTCTCTGTTGTTGGGAGGTCAAAAGAAAAAAGAAAGAGAGGAAGAAATCGGGAATATCAATTCAGGAAAAACTCATATTATCGTCGGTACTCATGCGCTCTTTGAAGATAATGACTTCAGAGCGAATCTTGGCCTTGTGGTAATAGATGAACAGCATAGATTTGGTGTTGCTCAAAGAGCACGACTTATAGAAAAACAAATAGTACCAAATTGTCTTGTTATGTCAGCGACTCCGATACCACGCACGCTATCAATGACTCTTTATGGTGATCTGGATATTTCAGTAATAAACGAGATGCCGAAGAACAGAATGCCAATAAAAACATTTCTGCGTGGTGAAAGCAGGTTAAGAGACATTTATGAATTTATTATTAAGGAATCAGCAAAGGGCAACAGAGCGTTTATCGTTTATCCGCGTGTAGAGGAGTCAGAAAAACTTGAATTAAAAGCGGCACAAACGCATGACGAAGAACTATCGGAAGGAATACTGAAGGGAGTACGGGGAGGTTGAATTAACGGAAGAGTGAAATGGAAGAAGAAAGAAGGGGAAATGCGGCGG
>CAYTLQ010000222.1:0-6022 GCA_964438715.1 uncultured Ignavibacteriaceae bacterium | reverse complement strand
ATTTAGGAGCTTCCGACCGTGATATTTCTTTTGCCCCATACATTGAAAGAACTATTTTATCGGAGAACCAATAAGAACCAAAATTCATAGCCAGTGCAAATATAAAAGCAATAGTCATACCGGTTTTCCCGCCGAGGGCGTTACCGATAAACAAAAACAGCACCATCATTAATGTCATCAAAAATACAGTTTTCAGGGTATTCATATTTTCCTCAATTAATCATTTTCATCATAATGTATTAGACTCATTTTGTTTGCCAAAGTTTCAGGATTGCTTTGTAACAAACTTCAGCCCTAAAATACCAATAAGTATTAAAAAAATAAAGAACAAGCGTAATCCGTCCTTTGGTTCCCCCAGATAAAAGATACCCCAAAGAACTGTACCAACTGTTCCAATTCCGGTCCAAACCGCATACGCAGTACCTATTGGAAGATTTTTTACGGCAGTTGCTAAAAGAGCCATGCTTCCAACCATGGCAGCAACAGTTATGACCGATGGAAAAAGAAGTGTAAATCCGCGTGTATATTTTAGCCCAACTGCCCAAACTACTTCGAGGAGTCCGGCAAGTAACAAAATCATCCAGATCATTAAGTCCTTTAAATTTAATTAAAAAATATAAATATAAGAGAGCTGACGGACTAGAAATAAGGTATAAAAGAGGGAGGATTATAACTTAAAGTTTTCCAAAATGAAAGCGTATTGAGGACTCAAACTGTGAACCGACCCTATTTGCACAGAGTAATCTTAATGACATTAATTCATCTCTTATCTGAGTGATGCGTAATTTAATATACCTTTGTTCTTCATTACTCTCATCTTCAAACATTGTTGCCCATAATGAGCGTTTCTTATGAAGAGGGGGCAGAGGCTCATGAATGATTTTGTTGATAGCTATGAGTTTTTTGTGATATTCAATTGAGTTACGCATTATCTTACCAAACATCTGAATAAATGAATCCCATTCAATGCGCAAATTAAATAAATCAATCCTCGAACAGCATGAACCAAGAATTATTCTGTCTGCAAGGTTTATCAAATGGTTAATTTGTTGAGGTAATAATGAATTATTCATATTTTTTTTAGTGCAATCTATAAACTGAATTGCTAATGAGTTTTGTTTTCAGCCACAGAGACTACATACCGTGACAATTGTCACACCTTTTTCTTCCAAAAAAAAATTGAAAAATATTTTCATCCTCGTGAATCTTAAAGATTGCAAGTGATATTTTCACCAAAAGATTGTAATTTAGTTAAGTATTTCAACCTGTTTATTCAGGAGCAAAAAATTGAACAGAAATGATCAGGAAATCATCCTGATGTTTGATCTTTCGGGTTCTATGGTGCCATTCAAAGATGTTTTATATAATGGTGCCATAAGTATTACTCAGGCTGCAATAAAAAAATATAATAGAATAATTCTTAGCATTTACGGATTCAATGACAACCTTATACCCTTACTTAATAGAAGTGAGGTTCATGAAGGAATCATTCCACAAATATCTGAATTCAATCCGCAAAAGACCTCTGCTTTATATTGCTGTCTTAATCAATTTTTCCAACAATATGAGAGAATGTTTCTTGATACTAATGAACATCCAAAAGATGTGAAGATGTTCATTATTTGTGATGGATTGGATAATTCGCCATTGCCGTGTTCAAAAACCGAAGCAGTTACTGTTATCAGGAAATTTTCAAATGAATATAATTGGCAATTTTATTATACAACGGTAAATGATAAAGCAGAAACAGAAGCGGAGGATTTGGGGATAAATGCTTCAAATTGTTTTCACTTCACATATTCCAATGAAGGAATTAAACATCTGATAGAAAGGTTAGCAGAAGTCGTTTAATTTCTACTCCCTTCTTAAAATTATTTTTTTCTCAAAAATTTTGTTTTGAGAGGGAACATTTTTTATCTTCAAAAGTATAAACCCGTAGGAGAACTTACGGGTTGTACAAAAAAGTTATTCAAAAGGTTAAAGTTTAGGACGAAAGGTAAAATTTACATTATTTTTGGTTTTTTACTTTGAATTTCGGTTTATTTAACCGTATTTTTCAGAATAGATTTTTTTGTCTGACTAATATTAAATCTCAAAAGTTAAAATAAATTAAGGAGTCATCCGTGAGTAACAAAGGTAACATCAAAACATTCTTTACAGGATTTGCCGCAATTGCAATTCCGGTAGTTTTTCTGATTGCCGTATTAATATATCTCTTTGTTTTGGGTAATCCAGCAAATTTCGAAGGCAATAATCCAAATAACCACCCACTGCCGGGCAATTATCTTGGCGTTGTTTATAAAGGTGGTGTTATCGTTCCGATTCTTATCGGATTGTTTCTTATGGTTATTACATTTGTTATCGAGCGTTATATTACCATTTCAAAAGCAAAAGGTAAAGGCCGTACATCAACATTCGTAGCACAGATTCATCAGCTTCTTTCTAAAGATGATATCGAAACAGCAAAACAAAAATGTGATGCTCAGAGAGGGTCTGTGGCAAATGTTGTTCGTGCCGGACTTGAAAAATATGATGAAATGAGAAACGAAAAATCGCTGAACAGAGACCAGAAAGTGCTTGCAATTAAACAGGAATTTGAAGAAGCTACTTCTCTTGAATTACCTATGCTAGAGCAGAATCTTGTTATTCTGGCTACCACAGCATCAATTGCTACTCTGGTTGGTCTGTTTGGAACGGTATTAGGAATGATTAAAGCCTTTGCCGCTCTCGCAACCGCCGGTGCTCCTGACGCTGTTGCTTTAGCAAACGGTATTTCTGAAGCGCTCGTTAATACAGCTCTTGGTATCTTAACATCTGCATTGGCAATTATTTTTTATAACTACTTTACCACTCAGATTGATAAGATGACTTATAGTATCGATGAAGCTGGTGTTGCAATCACTCAAAATTTTGCAGCAAAGCATAATTAATTTTTCAGCAACGAAAATTTTATTAGTAGTTTATTATGCCAAAAGTAAAAGTACCGCGGAAAAGCACATTGATAGATATGACTGCAATGTGCGATGTTGCGTTCCTGTTGCTGACATTTTTTATGTTAACAACAAAGTTTAAGACGGATGACCCGGTGGTTGTTGATTTACCTTCATCTATCTCTGAAATTAAACTCCCCGATACAGATATTATGAGCGTTACAATTACCAAAGATGGCAAGGTAATGTTCGGTATTGACGGAAAATATAACAGAGAAAGACTGCTTTCGAAGATCTCTGAAAAATACAATATTAATTTTACCGAAGATGAAGTTTATGCATTTTCTTTAACTTCAAGTTTCGGTGTGCCGATTTCCAAACTAAAAGATTTTCTCTCAATGACCCCGGCTGAGCGTCAGAATGAAAAGTTACAACCCGGAATACCAATAGACTCAACGAATAATGAATTGGGAGTCTGGGTTATTTACGGAAGGCTTTCCAATCCAAAATTCAGGATTGCAATCCGTGGCGATGGTGGTGTCCCATATCCGATAGTAAAAACCGTGATCTCAACACTTCAGGATAAGAATGTAAATAAATTTAATCTTATTACTGATCTTGAAGTTAAACCTAATTAAGATGGAGAACGAAAATGGCTGAACTAGATACCTCGTCGGGTGGCGGAAAAAGACACGGTAAGGGCAAAAAGAGATCCAAAAAAATGTCAACTCGAGTTGACCTTACTCCTATGGTTGACCTTGCATTTTTATTGGTAACTTTCTTTATGTTAACTACCACATTTAGTAAGCCACAGACCATGGAAATTAATATGCCGGTAAAAGAAAAAACGCCGGTAGAGCAACAACAGGCTGTTAAAGCTTCAAAAGCGCTTACAATAATTCTTACCTCAGATGATAAGATTTATTATTACCAGGGTTTGGCAACTGATAATCCGGAATTGAAAAAAACGGATTTCTCTAAAGCCGGAATACGGAAAGTGTTGCTCGAATTGAATGCCACAATAAAAGACATCGTGGTTATGATAAAAGCTGAAGATTCAGCAAAATATAAAAATGTAGTTGATATCCTTGACGAAATGAATATAACAAATATTAAAAGATATGCTTTGGTTGATTTGGATGATGTTGATAAAGAACTAATTGCTAAACAATCTAATTTATAATGAGACGGAGGTAGTTATGAATACTGAAGCGCGTGTTGATATCAATGAAATAATTTTTCTCAGAAAAAACAAGGAATATGGTGCCTATATTCTCAGGAAACTTTATTCCAAATTTCTGACTTATGCTGTGATAATTGCTTGTTCTGCATTTACTTTGGCTGTGAGTTCACCCCTCATTATTGCGTACTTAAAGCCAAAAGAGGAAATTACAGCAAAAAAGAAAATTAACCTCCTTTACACTGAACTGGCAGAGCCTCCATCAATTGATAAGAAACAGGAAGTTGTTCCGGTTGATGCTCCGCCTCCGCTTAAAAGTACCATGAAATTTACTCCTCCGGTTATCAAACCTGATGAACAGGTAGTTGATGAGTATATCCCTACTCAGGAAGAGTTAAAAACCGTTGATCCGGGTACAAAAACGCAACAAGGCGACCCCACCGGAGTTGATTACTCCCTTATTGATGTTGAAGAAGAGGAGGCTCCGGTTGAGGAAGTTAAGGAGGAAAAACCTGAAGTATTTACATTTGTTGAAGAAATGCCAAGTTTCCCCGGAGGGAATGAAGCATTTCTCTCTTATGTTGCCTCAAACATTCAATATCCCGAAATAGCTAAACGGGCCGGTGTTGAAGGCAAAATTTTTGTCAGCTTCATTGTTGGTAAAGATGGCGGAGTTTCGAATGTTGAAGTTGTAAAAGGAATTGGAGCAGGCTGTGATGAAGAAGCTGTTCGTGTTATCCGCTCAATGCCGAAGTGGAATCCGGGAAAACAGAATGGCCGTCCTGTTCTTGTTAAAGTTTCTGTTCCGATTATTTTCCGTCTCCAATAGGAATGTTTGATACAATCCTCAGGGGATTCGGTTTTTTAATGGTCTTTGTTTATCTGGCAGCAGGGGTGTTTGTTATTGGCTCACCTGAGAGTTTTAATAACATACCCCCCTTGTTGCGGATTTTATTGGGTTCTCTTATTTGCGTTTATGGACTTTTCAGAATTTACAAGCTTTACCGCTCTTACAAAGATGAACAAGAAGATGAAGAAGAGTCCGAATAGTATTTTTATTCCTCTTAGTTTTCTTTTTCTATTTATTTTTCTTTCCTGCAATCAGGATCCTGATGCTCCTGTTGACGATACACCTACCTCGGGCAAAATCCGAATTTCTGTCGATGAAACAATCTCACCGATGATTGAAAGCCAGGTGGAGACATTTCAAAGTATATACAAATATGCACGGATTACTGCGAGCTACCGGAATGAGAAAGATGCTATAATCGAATTTCTTAATGACTCATCCCGTCTTGTGATCATTGGTCGAGATCTGACAAATGATGAAAAAAAGATACTTGAACAATTACAGATTATCCCTAAAAAGACAAAAATTGCTTTTGATGGAATTTGCCTGGTACAGAATAAATCTTCTAAAGATACTCTTATAATGCTTGAAAATCTTAACAACCTGTTAGCGGGAAAAATACAACGATGGAATGAACTGGTTCCAACTTCTTCAAAAACCAGAGAAGTTCAGCTTGTATTTGACAATAGCAGTTCCGGGTTGTACAGGCATATTGCAGAGCAGGCAGGTCTTAAAAAAATTGAAAATAAAAATGTTTATGCAGTTAACGGAAGCAAGGAAGTAATAAACTATATAGTTAATAATCCTAATGCTATTGAGTTTCTTGGACTATCGTGGCTCTCTGACGGCGACGATTCCACCACAAATGTGTTGTTAAAATCAGTACCTGTATGCGAAATAGCCCCACGCGAAATATCGCAATTTGCGGGATATTAATATAAGCCATATCTCGCCAACCTTGCTCTGAAACATTCTCCACTTATGCGGAGTATATATTTTATAATACGGTATCACATTGCGGACCTTGGCATCGGTTTTACCGTTTTTGTTGACGAAGAAAAA
>CAYTLQ010000221.1:0-10429 GCA_964438715.1 uncultured Ignavibacteriaceae bacterium | reverse complement strand
GTCAGCAGTTTTAAGAAATAATGCCTTTCATTCCTCTTTGGTTGAATGTGTTTATGTTTCACCAAAGTAAGAACGGTTCAACAAATAGCCCGCCTCGTAATTAAGTAACAATACTGCGGTAAATCCGGTTTTAATCTTTTTCTTAATAGTCTCAAAAAATATTTCGCAATTGTTTGCAGGAGATAAAATTACAGTGCTTTCAAAATTTTCTGCAAGATAGGAATACCCCTGTGGTGTGTAAAAGAAAGCGGCAGAGGTACTATGAAGCACTTTTTCGATAATTGATCTGAGACAGAGTTTCATAATAAATGAGGGGAAATAATATTTTAGTAATTTGCAGATATATGTATCTTAAACAAGTTAAAAATTAAGAATATAAATTACAATCTGCAGGAAATAATGGAAAAGCCGCAATTACGATTTTGGCAAATTTGGAATATGAGTTTTGGATTTATGGGCATCCAGTTTGGGTTTGCCTTACAAAACGCTAATGTCAGCAGGATATTTGAAACACTAGGCGCCTCAATTGATAAAATCCCGATTCTTTGGATAGCGGCTCCTGTAACCGGTTTAATTGTCCAGCCTATCATTGGTCACATGAGTGATAAAACTTGGAACAAACTCGGTAGAAGGAGACCGTATTTTCTTTTCGGAGCGTTATTGGCATCTACCGCAATAATATTTATGCCCAATTCACCAACTCTATGGATTGCCGCCGGTATGTTATGGATTATGGATGCTTCAATAAACATATCTATGGAACCATTCCGCGCATTTGTTGGTGATATGCTCCCTTCGCGGCAGAGAACTCTCGGATTTTCTATGCAAAGTTTTTTTATCGGTGTTGGTGCTGTCATTGCATCAGCATTGCCTTATATAATGACGAACTGGTTCGGAATTTCAAACACTGCAGAGGAGGGATTAATACCGGATTCAGTGAAGTATTCATTTTACTTCGGTGGTACAGTTTTTTTACTAGCAGTATTATATACGGTATTAACGACAAAGGAATATTCACCGGAAGAATTGCAGTCATTTGCTTCTAAAGAAAATAGTAATAAAGAAGTCAATGCCGGTAACAGATTAGCGGTTGCATCTGCAGACTTTAACCGATATGGAATACGATGGTTCTTAGTTGGACTAATTGGCGCATCAACCTTATACTTCGTTTTTAATGAAACCGATTACGGTTTATATGTTCTGTTTTTCGGGTCATTGCTCTTTGGTCTGTTACAGTTGTTTGCCGGGAAATTTTCTTCCGGAAGCGGAAAAGATTCCGGATTAGTTGCTATACTAAGCGATCTTTACAATATGCCAAAAACAATGCGCCAGCTTGCGGTTGTACAGTTTTTTTCGTGGTTTGCACTTTTTGCTATGTGGATTTATACAACCCCTGCAGTTACACATCATATTTTTGGCGCAACAGATCCCAATTCCGAACTGTATAATAAAGGAGCGGATTGGGTTGGTGTATTAATGTCAGTTTATAATGGGTTTGCGGCTATTATGGCATTTTTTCTGGTATGGTTGGCGAAAAAAACAACCCGCAAAATTGTGCACATGAGTTCCCTCATCGTTGGAGGCATTGGGTTTGCTTCTTTCTATTTTATAAAAGACCCGCAACTGCTGTTACTATCAGAACTTGGAATCGGGTTGGCGTGGGCTTCTATACTTTCAATGCCGTATGCAATTCTGGCAGGTAGTATCCCGGCTGAAAAGATGGGAGTTTATATGGGAATATTCAACTTTTTTATTGTCATTCCACAAATTACCGCCGCAGCAATTCTCGGTTTTATTGTGAAAAATCTTTTTGGCAGTGATGCAATTTATGCACTGCTTGTCGGAGGGTTTTCTTTAATACTAGCCGGTATTCTGGTACTATTTGTTAATGATGTTGATGAAAAAAGCTAATATATATTCTTGTAGGAACATTCCAATGTGGTTATGAGTAAAACGGAACAACAAGGTAAGGATAACCCGGACGAAATGACAATAAACGGTAATTCTGTTTCTCAGCAAAGCACATATATTGGGCTTGTTGCCTCAGTACTTTTTCATGCAATGGTAATAATGCTTGCACTATTTGGAATGCAGGAAAGTGGTGTGCTTCAAGGTAATGCGGGTACGAGAGGCAACGGCGCGCCGTTTTCCGTTGAAGAATATGTGCCGATTGAAAATATTTTGTCAGAAACACCGCCGGTTGCTGAATCAAGCGTGGATGATGCAGAAAATGAAACAGTTTCAGAAAACATTCAATCGTCAAAGGAGAATGTTAAGGAAACAAACCCTGAACAAAACAATACCGGCGTAACAAACCAGAATAATCAGAATACTAACAATTCCGGTCAGCCCGGCGCAACGGGAAATAGCGGAACATTTGCCGCAGGAAATCTCTCAGCAAGCGCAGATACCACCGGACTTAAGCAGGTTTACAAAGAGTCCACACTCAATGTACGGATAAAATATCCCTCGGGGTGGTCCTTTCTGGATCAGAACAGAAGAAACAAACTAGATGGGGTTACCTTTATTGGTAGTCCTCAGTCAAACGGTAAAATGCCGTATGTTAATCTTAAAGTAGAAGAAAAATTTCGCTTCAATCCTCAACGGTATCGATACAAAACCGAACTAAATGGTTATGAAGCTTATTATAATGATCCGCGGGAAATGGAGGGACAAGTTACTCAGGTTGTCTATATCAGAACTGATGGTGATGAAGATTATTCTCTTAAATTAATTATTAATGGTATGGATGCATACAAGGAATTCCAACCGGTTTTCTTCGGAATGGTGAAAACATTCCGATTTGGCGGATTTTATTAAAGATTCTTTTTGAGAAGATTTACTTTCCAATTACCTTTTATTTTAGATACATAAGTTTCTTCATTTCTGAGCGACCATTCATCGAAATCCTGCAATAGTATATGCCTGAAGGAAGATTGAACTTGTTCGTGTTTAACTGAACAGATGACGCTCCCTGTTGAATAATTCCCGAGTGTAATTCTCCGATACAATTCCCAATGGCATCATACAGTGTTATAGTAATATAGCCTTCAACCGGAGAATAAATTTTTACATTACTATAACTATTGAATGGTTGAGGATAAAATTCAGAAATGGAAAACTTTTCAGGTTTCGGATCAAATTCTTTGACTTCGGTTATGGTACTGAATGGAATTTTTGCACACCATATTTGGTAAATACCGGAATAATCATCCATCCAGAATGCAAAAATGTGTGTGTTGTTTGATGTAATTGAGATATGATCGCCTTGATATGTCGAAGAACCGCCGACAATAGGCTTAGGCTTAAATGTATGACCACTGATTAATTTTTCTGACCAGGAGTTTCCGCCATCGGTTGATCTGGCGAAAAACAACTGTGCAGAGTCGGAAGATGTATTCCTGTCATCATAGAAAATGATATTTACGGCACCAAATTTATCAACATCAATATAAGGGAAGTATTGAATTTTACCATTGTTTAATGGGTCCTGGTTCACACGGATTCCCTGCGACCATGTGATTCCTCCGTCGGTAGATCTGTGCAAAATTATATCAGGATCGGAGCCGGCCGGCGGCAGGTTTTTTTGTGTTGTTAAGATATAAATCCATCCATCTCTTTCACCGCCGCTTTTATCAACACCTATTACCGGCAGACCGTTTACCCGAATATTATTTTTTTCCGCCAATGTACCTTTTATACCAGCGACATCGAAAATATTTTGAGAAACTGACCAAGTTGCTCCTCCATCAGTTGACTTTCCAAAACCAACAAAGTCTTCCGGAAACGGGAACGATGTTCCAAGTCCTGCCCAGGTAACAAATACCTCGCCGGCTCTTCCTGTTTTGATAAATCCACCCGAAGAATTTGCTGGAGGAGGGCTATTTAATGTTACCGGTGAAGACCAGTTAACCCCACCGTTAGTAGTGTAAGAAACAAGAACCGGAAACGGATTGACAAAATTTACCCACGCAGTGTAAATGCGGCCATAATACGGGCTGGAAGGAGAGTGGTCGGATGTTGTAGTGCCTTTGTCCTCGGGTTGAACCGAAGTAATAGTGTATGCGTTGGACCAACTTGATCCGAAGTTTGTTGAATAATGAGAATAAACACCCGGAAAAACCGAACCGATATGTGTTAATACAAATGTACCGTTAGTATCAACTGCAACACCGGGGTCGCCGCCGTGGTTGCCAATAAATGCGCCTTTGCAGGTATCACTACCAAACCAGGTTTCTCCTGCATCTGTGGTAAAATATACTCCTTCGCTTTTAAATCCGTTGTTTGTATTTATTGTTACACCGCTAACAAATAGTATGTTGGGATTTTTCGGATCAATCACTGCAATCGGTTCAGTTTGAGTTACCGCAGAGGGATAAATCCTGAAAACTTTAATCGAATCACTCTCTGCTGAAAGTGAGGAGAAGAAAGCAAATGTTAGTAACAGAGTTTTAAACATAATTAAAAATTATAGGTAAAGTTAATTCCGCCGAAAATGGTGCGTGGTTCACCGGTTTCATAATAGCGGCCGTAATAGTCGTTAATATTAAGGAAGCCGGTATATCGTCTGTCAAGAAAGTTATTCGACCCCACAAAAACAATTGCTCCGTAGTTTTCGCCCGAATAGGTAAGTCCGAAAAGCAGGTTAGCATAAAAATATGCTGATGAAAACGCGGTGTTTGCATCATTCACCGGCATAGAAGCGATATAATCACAGTCGTACAATACTAATGTCGAGAGTTTCTCCGACAGGTCAAATTCTTTCATTACAATAAAATTCAGAATATTCGAAGGAACTGAAGGCACTTTATTACCGGTATAGTCTTCAACTATATTGCCTGACGGAGTATTTATGATGTTCTTGTAATCGGTAAATTTAAAGTTTGTGATTGTGTAATTCACGACGACTTCCATATCGTGAAGCGGATGAGTTTTTAATCCGATTTCAACTCCTTGTCTGTTAGTTTTCCCCGCATTCTTGAAGTAAATGTTTTGATTTATAACAAAAGGAACGATCTCGTCTTTAATTTGGTAATTAAAGTAGGTTACTTCAAAAAATATTCTATTCATAAAGTCGGCATCCTGATCAACAATATTCCCTTTAATTCCAAACTCAAAATTGCCCGATTTCTGTGGTACAAGATCGGGGTTGAGTGAATATTTGATATTGGAGGTTAGAGGCGTATTTACCATCTCACTTACTGCCGGAAAATCGTATCCTATGCCATACGATGTGTAAAGAGCAATCGTGGGTGTAAGTTTATAATTGAGCCCTATTTTAGGGGTGAATTCAGAAAATACTCTTGAAGTATCAGTACTGCCGAATGGAATGATAATATTTCTTTTATAAACATTATTATCGAACCGTGCAGAGACATAGAGATCGAATTTACCGGGTAAAATATTGAGATGATCAAGAAAATAGAATCCCAAATTTCCAAGGCTCTGGTCGTAACTGTTTAGTACAGAAATGCCCTTTTGCCCGAAGATATTATCAAGATTATTGATTGGACCGGATTGGAATGCATAATCCATTCCAGCGGTAAGTTTATTCAGCTGACCGAAGAGTGGAAAAGAGGTAGCAACCCGCGCTTGTCCGCCGAGCGAGTAACGGGTAGAAAGAGTGTAAATATTCAGATCTGCTTTTTCTAATTCTTTTATACCGCCATATCCAACAATCTCCAGTTCGGAGAGGTCACCCTCACCAAAGAGGTAACGATATTTAATGGCAAGGCGTCCTTTACGGGTAATTCTCTTAAAATCCTGAACACTTGCCAGGGGCTGTTCAGCAAACGGGTCTTCAGCATATTCGGCGGCGGTAAGTGAACCAGGTAACTTTATTACTCCTGCAACATAATTACCTAGCACAGAAATTGTCGATTTATTCGCAACAATAGCTTCATACACTACATTAAAGATATTCTGATACTCGTGACTGTGTTTTCTATAACCATCAAGATTGCGGTAATTATAGGACATAAAAAATTTGGAATCGTAGCCTTTAAGTCCGAGTTTAAAGCCGTTTTGTTGCAAGCCGAATTTACCTGTCTGGTTAGACAACTTCAGAAAATCCTCCGAAAAATTCATATCGGTAACAAAATTAATAACTCCACCGGGAGCATTTGCATAGAGTGAGGAGAGATTTCCTTTGACAACCTCTACAGTGCCGAGGGAAGTAAAATCAACAGCATCAATGACAGTTTCACCATCGGGTTCGGATTCGGGGATACCATCCTGTAAAATACGAACACCTCGCACTCCGGAATTCGACCGCGTTCCAAACCCTCTTATAGATATTCGAAGGTCATGATTGCCGTACCTGCTTTGCAGAAACAATCCGGGAACATCCGCAAGAACATCTCTTGCCGAGACCTTTCGTCCAAACTTTAGCTCTTTTTTATCAACACGGAAAACAGAATAGGGAATATCTATTATTTTTTCTGTTGTTCTGGTACCGATAATTACAACATCTTCAATTTCGTGTCGAAGGCTGTCTTTTTTTACCTCCTGAGAGTACGAAAAAGGGGTTATGATTCCGATTATAAGTATGAAAAGTAGGTAGTTCATTAATGCTCCACTCAATTTACCGGTAATTGAATAAGTGAATTTCCACTGAACAGTACCGGAAGTATTTCAAAAACGATTTATTGAAAAATAGGAATTTATTTTTACTCCCGATAGAGCAAATAGTTAATTACCCCTAAAAATTCCCTGCAAAAGAACCATTTCTGGAATTTTTATGTTTTATTGGTGTAACTCTTATCATTTTTTTATACCGATTAAACAATTTTTGATTACCGATTGTCCAAATAAAAGTAAATTAAAGAAATTAGTTTTAAGGAAAGGAATACGATGATTTCACTTTTGCGCTTGCTGATACCTTGTTTAATAATGTCACATGTAACATTCGCTCAGGCTGATGCAGACAGAAGTCGTTCTGTTACAGCTTCGGGAATAATTACAGGGAAGGTGTTTGATGAAAAATTAAAAGCGCCTGTTGAATATGCAAATGTGGCTTTATACTCAAAGCGTGATTCAGCACTTGTTACAGGAACAGTAACGGACAGTCAGGGTAAGTTTAGTCTCGAAAAATTACCTTTCGGACGATATTTTATTAAAATATCATTCATCGGGTATGATAATACCACATTGGATTCGGTCTCTGTCAGTCCTCAGAATCAAATTACCGATGTTGGTGTTATTTATATCCGTGATCATTTTTACAAATTGCAGGATGTTATAGTTACCGGTGAGAAGGATGAAATTATCAACAATCTTGATAAGAAGGTGATTACGGTTGATAAAAACATTAATGCCAATGGCGGCAGTGCAGTAGAGGTCCTGCAGACAGTCCCCTCAGTTTCGGTTGATGTGGATGGCAATGTAAGTCTTCGTGGTAGTCAGAATATTACAATACTTATTGACGGGAAACCATCAGGCTTAGCGGGGTTAAGTGGTTCTGATATTCTCAATCAGATTCCGGCGAGTAACATCGAGTCAATAGAAATTATCACAAATCCCTCCGTTAAATACGATCCTGAAGGAACCTCCGGAATTATTAATATCATACTAAAAAAGAAGAAAGAGATTGGCTTCAACGGACAGGCAAGCCTAAATGCCGGCACACAGGATAAGTATAATACTTCATTAGTACTCAACTATAAATACAATAGTCTGAATTTTTATACAAGCTACGACACAAGATTTAACAATACTCCCGGTACATCAAACTCACTGCGTTCCTCCAATCTTACTTCGGGACTTTTATATTTCGATCAAAAATCAAGCGCTCTGTTCAGGATGGGTTCACATAATGTAAACGCCGGAATCGATTACCTGATTGATGAGTATAATTCTTTAAATGTGAATTATCAGGGACGCAGGTTTTTCTTTGAAAATTCAGAATTCAGAATAAACCAATTTCTGGATGGTTCAAACACGCTCACACGCTATTATACCCGTAATTCCCTGACCGAAAGAAACATGCAGGGAAATGAGTTTACAATTAGTTATAAGCGCACTTTTGAAGAGAAGAATAAAGATCTTACTGCTGATCTAAGTTATTCAAGTAATTCAATGAACGGGAATCAGGAGAATGATCAGACCGATTTTGAACTTGACATGACACCTTCAATGCTGACGGGTCAGGATGCCGAGTCGCGTAACACTCTGAAGAATTTCCAGTTTCAGGCTAATTACAATCAGCCACTCTGGACCGGAGCAAAAGTTGAGAGTGGTCTTTCAAGCAGAGTAAAAAATATTTCAATGCGGAACGACTATTCATATTATCTAACGCCCGGACAGTTAATTAATGACCCAACGCAGAGTAATTATTTTGATTATGAAGAGCAGATACATTCTGCATACTCTATGCTCACGGGGAACATAAGCGTACTCAAATATCAGGCAGGACTCCGCTTTGAGCAAGTATATAGTGAAGGGTTTCTGCCGAAAAGCAATGAGAGGTTTGAAAATAATTATACTGCATTGTATCCCTCATTCCATCTGGCTACAGATATTATTGAAGGCGGAGAGATAAAGGCAGGATATTCACGCCGTGTTGAGAGACCGAATAACAGACAGTTAAATCCCTTTGTTAGTTATGCTGACTCACAGAATATTTTTGCCGGAAATCCGAAATTAAAACCTCAGTTTACCGATGCTTATGAAATAGGGTATTCACAGGCAGTGGGCAAATCTTTTTACACAGCCTCTTTCTTTTTCAGAAGTACAACAGATATAATCACGAATATCAGTACAGGGTTGAGTAACGGTGTTACAAAATCCACATTTGCCAATCTTGACCGTTCAGATTCTTATGGAGTGGAACTTACCGCAATGGCTCCCATACTCCCAATGATTCGGTTTAATGGCAATGTATCTTACTTCAGAACGGACTACACTTCGAACAGCACGCTAGTAAACAACAGTGGTGACCGTTATAGCTGGCTTTCAAAATTGAATCTTAACATTGGTCTCGGAATGGGTTTTAGCGCTCAGTTGGCATATAATTATAATTCGCCCATGTATATGCCGCAGGGAAAACTGGAATCTACATCTTCTACTGATCTGGCTGTTAAGAAAGAACTGTTTGATGGAGATTTATCGTTGAACTTAAGGGTTACAGACCTTTTTAATACCCAGAAATTTAATAGTACAACTAACGGTCAGAATTTTATTCTTACTTCCTATAATAAAAGAGATAGCCGTGTTGTTTATCTGGGTCTTACTTACCGTTTCCTAAACTTTGACCGCTCAAAGATTAAAGACAGAAGAGATGGTGGGGATTCAATGGATTTTTAATATTTCTGAGAAATCCGGAAAAATAGTGGCGGGGTTTCCCGCCATTATTATTTATGTCGTCTCTGCATAAAATCGTGTACTGAGGAGGAAATAGTTTTAATAATCGGAACGGCTTTTGCCATTTCAATAGGGAGAAAAATGGCCAAAATATATTTTGACTTGCCGGACAAAATTATGCCCGCATCAGCTGTCCAGTACCTCCACCAGCCTGTTTTATGGTACATCATTGCGTTTGAAGGAAGTCCTAATGCTAATTTTGTTTTATCTAATTGCCTGCCGAGGAATGACATTAATTGCTGACTTACCCATGGTGAAATAAGACTATTCGTATAAACTTTATAAAAGAATTCAACTGCGTGGATGGCGCAGGTCTGTGTGCCTCGAATCGTGTCATAACCAGGGTCTTCGTATTTGCGTTTCAAAAACTTTCTCGTGACTTCGCTTCCGTTCCAACCATTTGCAGTAATAAATCTGTTTATTTCAGGTCGGGTAGCAATATCAATAAGGAAATTTGCAGAGGTATTATCACTTCGTGTAATCATCAGATCAAGGAGATAATTAATTGTACCTGAATCACCCTCCGAAATTAAAGGGCTCGGTTCGGGCAGTTCTTTTGATTTATCAACTATATTTTTTCCGGTGCATATAATAGAGTCCCAAAGAGAAAATTTTCCTTTTTCAATCTCGCCAAGTATAACGGCGGCGACATAGATTTTATAAAAACTGGCTGGATAAATAAAATTATCGCCGTTAATGTGTGCAATTGATGCTTTATTCTCACTTATATCAAGAACTGCCAAAGATATCTGTTCCCATCCGTCGTCACCGACATGAAAATCCATCAATAAACCCAGTGAGTCGCAAATGTTATTCAAATAATTCTGTAATTCTTTATCGGGTGTGAAGCGTGAAGTATTTCCGTTTTGAGGATAAATATTGACTGTAGCAACAGTTAACAGGTACGAGAGAATTACCGTAAAGATTTTTTTCATATCAATTTCTTTTTATAATTTACTTTGTTAAGTTCAAAATTAACTATTTTGGCTTTCATCCTTTGGAGAAAAAGTGAAAAAGTTTACCGCTACCTCAAATCGTTATGCCGGCCTGCGCATAATTATTATTTCAC
>CAYTLQ010000220.1:0-18996 GCA_964438715.1 uncultured Ignavibacteriaceae bacterium | reverse complement strand
AATTATACGTATTCGGTTGTGGAAATGGAAATTCGAATGAAGTAAAAGTTAGGCGCGCAAGTCCCGGAGGTTTAAGGTTTCTGCTTTACGGCGATTTCACTAAACCTTTTGTTGTACTTGACCGCTTTCTGCCTACCGACAGGCCACCGGTAAATTTTGGGTTCCAGACATATCATGCAATGGTTGCAATCGGTATGTTATTAATTTTATTAAGTGTAACAGGTCTTTTCCTGTTATGGCGTAGTAAACTCTTTACGACAACTTGGTTTTTAAAGATACTTGTTCCATCGGTATTATTGCCGCAGGCCGCAAATCAGTTAGGTTGGTTTACTGCTGAGGTTGGACGACAGCCGTGGATAGTTTACGGTTTATTAAGGACATCCGAAGGATTATCCAAGGCAGTGAAGGCTGAGCAGGTGTTGTTTTCATTAATTTTATTTACCCTCGTTTATGGACTGTTATTTGCATTATTCATTTTTCTGCTCGATAGAAAAATTAAGCACGGACCAGATGAGCCGGATTCGATCGATTCCGAGTATATCAGTGGCAAGGTTTTGCTTGATAGGGGAGGTGAGGTAAAGCAATGAATTTAGACTTAAATACAACATGGTTTATTCTGGTTGGTGTACTTTTAGCCGGTTACGCAGTATTGGATGGCTTTGATCTTGGTACGGGAATTCTGCATTTGTTTACCAAGACCGATGAGCACAGGCGTATTTTTTTGAACGCAATAGGACCGGTTTGGGATGGAAATGAAGTGTGGCTTGTTACAGGAGGTGGAGCTTTATTTGCGGCGTTTCCTGATGTATATGCTACAGTTTTCAGCGGATTTTATAATGCCTTTATGCTTCTGCTTTTCGGGCTTGTTTTCAGAGCGGTTGCAATTGAATTCCGGAGTAAACAACCCAATATACGCTGGCGTAGGGCATGGGATGTAGCATTTTCTGTATCAAGTTTTCTTATTGCATTGCTCATTGGAATTGCTATGGGAAATATTTTGCAGGGAATTCCTATTGATGCTCAGAAAGAGTTCACCGGCTCATTCATTGGTTTGCTTAATCCGTTTGCAATTTTGGTTGGTATTACCACTGTTACGCTTTTTGCTATGCATGCGGCAATTTATCTTATTATGAAAACGGATGGTGGGCTTCAGGATATTGTGAGAAGCTGGGTGAATAATACGATTATTGCATTCATTATCTGTTATGCTGTTACCACAATGGCTACACTGATTTATTTTCCGCACATGTCTCAGCCGTTTAAGGATAATCCGCTTTTGTTTGGTGTAGCTCTGCTTAACATGCTTGCAATTGCCAATATTCCGCGCGAATTACATCTTGGTAACGAGTTTCGCGCTTTTCTTTCTTCCTGCGCAAGTATTATTGCATTAATGTGCTTGTTTGCAATCGGGCTTTTCCCTAATATGGTTATATCAACAATTAACCCCGCGTATAGCCTCACTGTTTATAACTCTGCCTCCTCTCAAAAGACCCTAAGTATTATGCTCACTTTTGCCCTTATTGGTGTCCCTTTTGTACTGGCATATACTATAAGCATTTATTGGATTTTCAGAGGCAAAGTTAAAATAGATTCCATGAGCTATTAGGCAGTTTCCTTTACATATTTTTTCCTTATCTGGGGTACTTCAGTTCCTGCATTGGTAATTCCTTTCCGGAGTTTATCCCTCCCGAATTTTACTCCTGTTTACTTCCATAAAAATTGATACTTCTTTCTGTTTGTATTGACTTTCACATTTTGAATGTTTAAAATAGTGTACAAAAGTTCACTAATATGAAAACAGAAAAAGAGCAAAAACAGCCTGAATTTGACCTTTCCTCTTACCGGCTCCCGACCGACAGGCAGGGAACGGCGAGAATAAGGAAGCTCTACTCACCTATCCCGAGGCTGAGCGGTGGAGTGCCATTTGATATTTATGACTATGAAATGCTCTTTCACGATGAGAAGACACTGAAAATTATTCGTGAAGGTGATACAATAGGGTGCTTCTATATCGAATCGCCGGGGATGCGCTCTTTACTCCGCAGGCTTTCGGTGGATACATTTGAAATGCTGACGGCCGCAAGTTCGGTTATACGGCCCGGGGTAGCAGAAAGCGGAATGATGCAGGAATTTATTGCCCGGCATAAAGACCCGCGCCGGAGAAAATATCTGGTGCCTGAAATGGAGAAGATACTTGGCGAAACCTATGGGGTAATGATTTATCAGGAAGATGTGATAAAAGTGGCACACCATATAGCAGGACTTACGCTGGAGGAGGCTGACCTTCTGCGACGGGCAATGAGCGGTAAACTCCGTTCGCACACAGCAATGAAGGCTCTGCAGGACAAATTTTATAAATCGGCAGAAGCAAAAGGGTATTCGCGCTCTGTTGTGGCTGAACTATGGCGGCAGGTAGAATCGTTTGCAGGATATGCGTTCTGCAAGGCACACAGCGCTTCGTTCGCCCTGCTTTCTTTTCAGGTAGCGTTTTTAAAGACACATTACCCGGCTGAGTTTATGGCAAGCGTGCTCAGTAACGGCGGCGGGTATTATTCAGCGGCGGTGTATGTGCAGGAGTGTAAAAGGCTGGGACTGACCGTACTTCTCCCGTGTATTAATAACAGCCTGTATGAGTACACCGGTTCGGGCACAACAGTGCGCATCGGGCTGATGGCAATTAAAAATCTTTCCCGCGCAGTAAGTCAACGGATTGTAGAAGAGCGCGCGGCACATGGTATATTTGTATCGCTGGATGATTTTATCGTGCGTGTACGCGCCGGATATGAAGATACTGCACTGCTTATACAGTGCGGAGCTATGGACTGTCTGGGTAAAACACGCCCCACGCTTATGCGTCTGCTGGATGTGTTTATGCGTCACCGCCGCTTACTGGAAGAAAGGGTGAATGATCTTTTTGCTTTTGAATCGTTCCGTCTTGAAAAAGAAGTGGAAACCACACTCGACTACAGCATTACCGAAAAATGCCGCATCGAGTTTGAAACATTCGATTATATGGTTACGCGCCATCCTCTTGAATTCTTCCCCGGGTGGATACACTCTCCGAAAATTGTTACTGCTGACTCGATGAACAGATACGGGAAGCGTATCGTGCAGATGGTCGGGTGGTATATGGCATCGAAACGCATACGCACCAAAAAGGGCGACATTATGAAATTTCTTTCCCTCGAAGATCTTACCGGTACATTTGAGGCAGTTATTTTCCCGAAGGCGTATGAAAAATATGCTGTCGATACAATGTCGATGGGACCTTTTCTGATTGAAGGCAGGGTGGATATGGAAAACGGCAATAATATAATTGTGGAAAAACTTGAAGTGCTTGCCGCAAATGAGCTGAAAGCGGCATTGCAGAAAGACAGTGCAGAGCATAACTATTATGGTGACCGCGAACAGGTGTATGAGCAGGAGTTTGATATTGTTTCCGGTCTTGATGCGAAAAAACTCATCCGTGCCTATGCAGGCTAAGAAGGTGCTGAGTAAGAGGAACAAAATCGTATAAAGGTGTTATGTGTACAATATGAGATGAAGAAAAAGCAAAATTATTTGTAAGTTGTATTGCTCAGATTACACAAGAATGTTGTAATGAAAGTATGAAGGTAGCAAAGCAAAAAAAAATTCTTCTCACATTTGTCGGGACAAATGATTCTGCAGGGCTTGCGGGAAGAGGTGAAGGAGCAATAACTGAACAACCCTTGACTCCGTGAAAACAACATTTCTGTTTTAAGTAATTTCGTAGTGTAAATTGTTATACTTCCTTAACTCACCGATTGCGCGGACATTTAGAAAATTTTTCTCTTTTGACTATGAATGATTTCGGGAAAATCGATTCTAATTTTAAAAATTTACCTTCCTTTGGTATATTAAAAAGACACATTTTAATTTAAATCACTGCATAATCATAAACGAGGTATCGATGCAAAAACTTCGATTACTTTTCATTTTCTCACTTATTTTTCTCTCCTTTAATACCGATGTATTTGCGCAGGCAAGCGGAAAAATTTCAGGAAAAGTTACTGATGCACAAACCGGCGAAGGCGTCCCATTCGCCACAGTTCTTGTTGATGGTACAACACTTGGAAGCGCCGCAGACCTGGATGGAAATTATGTTATTCTTAATGTCCCTCCCGGTGTGCATAGTGTTACCGTAACTGTCGTGGGATTTCAGAAACAAACGATTAAAGATGTCCGCGTCAATGTTGATTTTACAACAAGGTTAGACTTTAAACTTTCAGCGGGAACAGTTGATTTACCTGCTGTTGTTGTTCAGGGTGACAGAAATCCCCTGATAAGAAACGATCTCACTAATCCTACCGTCGCTATAAATGCCGAAACTATTCAGGAATTGCCGGTTGACCAGATCAGCGATGTTATTCGTCTGCAGGCTGGTGTTGTTACCGGAAATGACGGTACATTGCATGTGCGCGGAGGTCGTTCAAATGAGATTGCTTACACTCTAAATGGCATTTCCCTTAACGATCCTTACGGTAATACGAACTCCATAGGTATTGCCACAAATGCAGTGCAGGAAGTTTCAGTTTCCACGGGTACATTCAGCGCTCAATACGGAAATGCGCTCAGTGGAGTAGTAAATTATGTTACAAAAGAAGGTAGTGAGAATTTTTCAGGTAGTTTTCGAAGTTATATTGGCGACTACATTTCATCCCGCACGGGGCTTTATGATGAAATCAGCAAAATTGATCCGTTGAACAGAGCACGCGGTGAAATTACCATTGGAGGTCCGATTCCTGAAATTAGCGGCGCACGCTTTTATATCTCAGGTGTAATGGAAAACTTCAAGGGTAATCTCTATGGCACAAGGCTTTATAGACCAACGGACTCGTATGTAGCTCGCTCTGAGTTTAACTCAACCGATCCGAGATCCGGAAATTCAACCGATCCGTGGTACTTTAATCCATTCTTGAACAGTTCAAATGGTCTTCCTACAGGTGATGGTGCTAAGGTAGCGATGAACACATTCCTCAGCGCTAATGTGCAGGGCAATATCAGTTACAAGATCACACCGACTATGAAACTGAAATATGAAGCTGTTTTCGATCAGGGTGAATCCAAAGGTTACAGTAATTCATTTAAGTATAATCCCGATGGAATAGGAACAAATTACAGTAACGGATTTGTTCAGTCGCTGGATTGGACACATACTATAAATGACAATATGTTTTATACATTAAAGCTTTCGCATGGTATAAATGAATCGAAGTATTATCTATATGAGGATTATAATGACCCTCGGTATTTACCCGGAATTTACCTGAGAACAGTTGGTAACACATTTTTCTACTCAGGTGGTACTGATAATTTCCGGTCATTCCGTAAAACAACAACTTCCGGTGTAAAGGGTGATCTGGTTATACAGGCATTCAAAATTCACGAAATTAAATTTGGTTTTGAAGGACGCTTTCATAAGTTAGATGTTGAATCGTATTCTGTGGAAATAGGAAAGCTGGGATCCGGTGGTTCATTCGATGCAATAAATATTACTGATCTTCTGTACGACACCACACTACAGATTGTGCGCCGTGTTCCTACCAGTCCCGCTCTTTATACTAACTACACACGCAAACCCAGTAACTTCGCCGCATATATTCAGGACAAAATTGAATTCGAGTCATCATTTATTCTTAATGCAGGTTTGCGCTATGAGTATTTTAACCCGACTTCAGCATACAATACAAATCTTTCAAAGAATCTGGTTGACTCGTTATTCGGTTATATAACTGCCTATCAGAAAGCGGCTTCAATCAAGCATTCACTTTCTCCGAGAATCAGCATGTCATATCCTATCACCGATCAGGCAGTTATCCGATTATCGTATGGTCATTTTTATCAGATAGGATCGCTCGCAAGTCTCTATAGAAATAACAATTATTATGTTACAAATGTCGGCTCTGTACCTGTTTTCGGCAACGCAAATGTTGAGCCTCAGAAATCAGTTCAATATGAAGTCGGGTTACAGCAACAGCTCACCGAAGATTTGAAATTTGATCTTACCGGGTACTACAAAGATGTAACAAACTACATCTTTACACAGTCTATTTTTACCTCCACAGGCAGGGAATATCAGTTACTAACCAACCTTGCGTATGCAAATTCGCGTGGAGTTACCTTATCACTGCTTAAACGCCGTTCACCGGGCAGTATGTTCTCCGCTTCTCTTGATTATACATTCAGTGTCTCCGAGGGGAACAGAACATATCCCGCTGAAGAAATTTTCTTTAGTGAGCAGTCCGGGAAACAATCCGAAACATACCTTGTTCCCCTTGATTTCGACAGAGCTCATGTTATTAATGGCACTGTATCATTCACAGAACCTGATGACTGGAATCTCGGCTTTATATTCAGTCTTAATACCGGTACACCATATACCGTTGAACTTCCATCGAATCTGGTTCAGGTAAGGTACGAACAGAATTCCGACAATCAGCCTATTAACTGGAATGTTAATCTGAAGTTTGAGAAATATTTCAAATTATATGGAATGGACTACACTGTATTTCTGCAGGTTGAAAATTTATTTGATACAGAAAATGAATTGTTTGTTTATTCCAGCTCAGGAAGGGCGCTTTCAAATGTAGAGCAAACACAAAATGCGGTACAATTCAGTGACCTTCGGAGGAGAATTAACAATGGTGATCCGGGCTTGTTTGGTATCGATCAGATTAACGGCTACTACTCGAAGCGGCCGGAGCGTGTAAGTTCTCCGCGTGAAATACGCCTGGGTCTATCGGTAATCTTCAATTAAACTTATTAGGTTGATTATGATGAAATTATATAAATTAATCCTTTTAGCTCTACTTTGTACAGGCACAGCATTCAGCCAATATACCGACCAGGAATTGAATAAGATGGTGAAGAAACTTTCTTATGATGATATGGTTCGTATTTTCGGCGATAATTTTCTCCCGGGAAAAGTTTATAAAACCGCAGGAGATCCTACACAGATTAAACAGGTAATAATCAGAGGCAATTCTATTACTACAGTATTATATAATTATGCCTCGATATGTAAACCAAACACACTTGGTAATATTGCAGACCTCGTGTGGAAAGGACTTGGCTACGGTTTTGAGTTCGGGCCATTGGCAACCGCACAGGTTATTAACGGACCCGGTGATACATTACGCATTACCTCTGATTCTTATGTATTGGTTTCACAGGGTGATTATTCAACAGATGGAACTTTGAAGTGGGGTTGGTTGCCTAAGCCCGGTTATGTTGATCCCACATCGAATGAAATTGCGAGGTTGAATGCCCCCGATAACAATGGAGACGGAAAACCTGACTCATGGCCTGAATCCTGGTATAACGCAGGAGCAGGGAAGTATATCTGGCCTGCATTTCTTGGTGACCAGGCAAGTGCTCCAGATGAAGAGGTTTATTTTGCCGTTGATGATTATACAAACAAGGAATTTAATTATTACCCGTTCCCAAGCGATAGCAATAAACGCGGTTTGGGTCTCGATATGGATGTACGAATACTGCAGTTTAACAATCCTCTTGCCACAAACATAATGTTCCTTGTTTATCAGGTAACAAATGCCAGTGAAAAAGATCTTGGAAAAATTTATTTCGGTATGCAAGGTGACCCGCATGTTGGCGGACCGGCAGATTACTCCGATGATCGCGCGTTCTTTATTCCGCCGACAGGTACACTTGCCGACCCCTACCCTCAGCGAGCCCGCAGTATGGTATTCGCCTGGGATGAGGATAACAAAGGTGATGGTGGTAAAACTGCAGGATACTTCGGATGGAAATTTCTTGAGTCGCCTACAAATTCCGGTGACGGACTTGATAATGATGATGACGGAATAACCGATGAAACTCCGTTTAATTCCCGCGGAACATATATTGACGGAATCACCGTTCCTCTTACAACCGGTATTTCCGATGTAACAAAATATACCGCTGTTTATGGAGCTCCGAGACCTCGTTGGAGTGGTGATGAAGACGGAGATTGGGATATTCTGAAGGATGATATCGGTATTGATGGTATTGCTCCGAGTTCACCTAATTACCCCGGTCCCGATTATGGCGAGGGAGATGCAAAACCTTCACAAGCCTATTATCAGGATCTGAATGGTAATAATAAGTATGATGCTACAGAACCAATTTCCGAAACTCAGTTGCCGGGTTATAAATGGGCAGGATCCGAAACAAACTTCGGTCTTCGTGATATTACTGAGTCTGATCAGATAGGTCTCTCAAGTTTTCACGCTGAAACCTATGGTCTCACATTTCCTAAAGATGATGCAAAAATGTGGGAGTGGCTTTCATCCGAAACAATTGACCCGAATCAGGAATTGCTCACCCAGCAGGGCGATAACATCTTTAATTTTGGTACCGGTCCTCTTGCGTTGGGAAGAGGCGAGACACAGCGTTTTTCAATGGCTATTCTCTTCGGTAATAACCTTAACGATTTGGTTCTTAACGCCGAGACTTCTACAAGGGTTCTCGAATCGGATTATCGTTTTGCTAAACCACCCGAAAAACCGGTAATCACAGCGGTTCCGGGAGATGGAAGAGTTACATTATTTTGGAACACTGAGTCGGAAAAATCTTTCGATCCATTCCTCAGAGTGTTCGATTTTCAGGGTTATAAAATATATCGCAGTCGTGATATAACATTTGCTGATGTATATACAATAACAGATGGAAATGGTGTACCTTATCTTGGATCGCCTCTTTTCGACCAGAATACGGGCCGCGCGGCACAATTTGATCTTAAAGATAGTCTCAGTGGATTTCACCCTGTTGAATATGCAGGTCGCGGAGTGAAATATTGGCTCGGAAACAATACAGGTCTTGTGCACGAGTATGTTGATTCTACTGTACAGAATGGAATTACCTATTATTATGCTGTTGTAGCGTATGATGGCGGTTCAATAACTTTTGGTATTCCACCTACAGAAACTCAGGCAGTAATTGACAAAGATGTGATTACGGGTGAGCTGAAATTTGATTTAAATACAGCAATGGCAACTCCAAACCCGTATTCATCAACCCTTGTAAATGCTGAGGCGGGTAGTAATGGAAATCTTGTACCAATAGGTTCAAACATTTCAACCGGGGCTGTTTATACAAAGGTTCTAAAAGATACCGATGTTGGGAACAAACTCTATGTAATGAACTTTCTTGATGCTACAACATATAATTTACTCGATTCAACCGGAATCAATGAGTCCTTTACATCAAAGGATACAGTTTTCGTAAATCTTTCGCACGGTAATATCATTGAAAGCAGTTTCGTGCTGACTGATGAGAGTAATAATGTTGTCAGCCCCTCTCTTTATACCGTTGACTACACAGTTGGTAAAATTCGGGGCTCTGTAAGTGGCAACCTTGTCTCCGGGAAAAAGTTTAATGCATATTATCGCTACTATCCGGTTTATCGCAGTAAACTTGTGAACGCAGAAGATGCAAACGCAACTTTCGACGGCATGCGTCTTTATGTGAAGAACGATTCGCTTTCTATTGATTATGCCAAAACGAAATTTTCCGATCCTAAAATAAATATTGTTGATACTGTTTACCATTATGCTGTAACTGTTGGAAGTCCGGCGACAAGAGTGAAGTACCGTGCTGATTGGGAAATTCGCTGGAACTCACTTGATTCTGTTAAACAAGTCAACGGAACAGACACTATTTATACCTGGGCTAATGTTGGAGATACAGCACGCTCTACTCTTAATCCAACACTAAAAAGTGTAAAATGTCCATTTACAATAGTAAATGTCAGCGAAAATAAACCTGCTACATATATTATCAAGGACAATAATAACAAAACCAAAAATAAATGGGACTGGGGTGAAACAATCGTTATTCAGCCGCAGGGAGAGACAGGATTCAGGACAAGTTATGAGATAATTTTTTCATTGCCGAGGGACAGCGGTGTAACCATCAATTATCCGAAGCAGGGTGATGTTTTCACTGTGTTTAACAGAAAACCTTTTGTTAGCGGAGATATGTACACCTTGCAGACAAAGCCGATTGAGTATTCTGCTTCAAAAGGAAAAGCGATGCTTGATGAAATATATACTGTCCCAAATCCGTATGTCGGCTACAGTGAATCTGAAAATCCCGGAACAGCAGGTCCAACCTCTCGTGGAGAACGGGATCTTCAATTCAGGAATCTGCCCAAACAATGTACTATCAGAATTTTCACTATTACCGGTGAACTTGTTCAGACGATTCATAAAGATGATCTGGGAAGCATTGCCCATTGGGATCTTCTCAGTTACGAAGGTCAGCGTGTAGCCTATGGCGTGTATATATACCATGTCGAAGCTCCCGGAGTTGGAGAGAAAATCGGCAGATTTGCGGTAATTAAATAAAATGGGAAGGAGTAGAAAAATGAATAGAACAGTAAATATGAACATCAGAAGTTTATTTGTGCTTCTTCTCGGTATAATCTTATTTAGCACATCTGCCAACGCACAATTACTGCGTAGTACTGCAAAAGTGGGAACAACCGTTGCCCCATTTCTGAAGATTGGCGCCGGAGCGCGTTCTCTTGGAATGGGAAGTGCATATACTGCCGTAAGTAATGATATTTATGCCGCGTACTGGAATCCTGCCGGCGTAGCGATGTTGAAAATGAACGGTGAAGTTGCCTTTAACCATGCGGACTGGCTTGCAGATATTAATTATGATTATGCCGCCGGAGCGTTAAAAGTTGATGGTTTAGGTTCGTTGTTTGTAACGCTTACTTCGCTGAGTGTGCCGGAAGATAAGGTAAGAACATTTTCCTTTCCCGAAGGTGATGGGCGGGTTTGGGACGCAGCCTCACTGGCAATTGGGTTAGGTTATGCGAAACAACTTACCGACAAATTCGCGATAGGATTTCACTTTAAATATATTCGCGAGGCAATCTGGAATACCAGCGCCTCAGGTTTTGGAATTGATGTTGGAACATATTACATATCACCATTCAATGATATGATTATTGCCGCAAGTTTCTCCAATTTTGGTTCGAAGATGAAACTTGATGGAAGAGATATTCAGTTCAATTTTGATCCGGATGGAAATCCTGAAACAGGTGCAAATAATGTGCTATCGAACTATGAAATGGGATCTTTTGATATACCGCTTACATTCCGCCTGGGTCTGGCTATGGATGTTTTTAAAGACAGGTATTTCAGGGTTACAACAGCGCTCGATGCCGTTCATCCAAATGATAACACTGAATATGTTAATTCAGGAATTGAAATAGCCTATGATGAAATGATTATGTTCCGTGCCGGGTATAAATCTCTTTTTATGCGCGATAGTGAACTTGGACTTACTCTCGGTGGTGGTCTTAGTTACCCGCTCAACGATCAAATCGGGATTGTGCTCAATTATGCCTGGGCCGATTATGGGTTATTAAAAAATGTTCAGTTTTTCGATCTAAGTCTTAGATTCTGATATTAGTGTTTTAATGGTACAGCCTTTCCGTATGGATCATTTATATCAGTGCGGAAAGGCTTTTTTATTTTTTCAGGACAATGACAAAAAAGCAAACAAATCAAAAAGAATTAATCGCCGAAATTAATCAGTTACTCATATCGTATTTTGGAATTCCCAAAAAAAATAAAAAAACACCTACCCCGTTAACAGCTCTTATCGGGACAATACTTTCCCAGAATACAAACGATAATAACTCCTTTCAGGCATATAAAAATCTGCGAAGCCGCTTCCGTAATTGGAGCGAATTGCAAAATGTTCCAGTTAAAGAAATTGAAAAAACAATAAGTGTAGCAGGGCTGGGTAATCAAAAAGCGAAAGCAATAAAAAATATTATTTCCGTATTAACGAAGGAGAGTAAAAGACCAACTTTAAATAAGCTTTACAATCTAAGCGATGAAGAGGCTATGAACTTCCTAACAGAATTTCAGGGAGTAGGAAAAAAAACGGCATCCTGCGTATTATTGTTTTCAATGGGAAGAAATGTATGTCCGGTGGATACACATCTTCACAGGATTCTTAACAGAATCGGAGTAGTGAATACAAACACTCCTGATAAAACTTTTGATGCAATTAAAGGAAATATTCCAGCTAATTCTGCTCATTCATTTCACACGAATCTTATAAAGCTTGGAAGAGAGATATGTTTTGCAGGAAAACCACACTGCTTTGAGTGTCCATTAATTGCAGTATGTAAATACAAACAAAAGAACATGACTCCCATAGCCCGCAAGCGAAAAGAAATTGTTCTTTTGCTCGATACGCTTTAGGAAGTTAATCAGTTGTTTAGAGTTTTGTGCGGTAAATGATCTGGTTAGTTTTCGCATCACTTAATCCGGTATCCGATGCTATAAGAAATGTAATTAGTAAAAAGGCCTCCCGGAAGGTTAATCCTGCAATTATCTCGTGGTTTCATAATGCCATACCATTATTGCTCTTTCTTCCCTTACTGTTTGTGCTGGAATTACGGTTGACGACAGAGTTTTTTGTTGCTGTTTGTATTTCCGGAATTATAAATTTTATTACCGCAATTATTTATCACAAGGCAATTGCGGAAGGGGAATTGTCAGAAGTTATTCCTATGATAAGCTTTACGCCATTGTTTCTCCTTTTTCTTAGTCCCTTAATCAGCGGGGAGTTACCTACTGCTCAAGGTATTGCAGGAGTACTACTCATTACTCTTGGCTCTTATATGCTCAACTTGCAGGATATGTCGAAAAGTTTGTTTTTGCCATTAAAAAAAATGTTCTCCCACAGACCAATGCGTTTAATGCTCATTGTTGCTTTTCTGTGGAGTATCTCAGCAAATTATGATAAAGTGGGAGTAAGTAGTTCATCGGCTTTGCAATATTCATTATTCCTCAATTTGCTTATCGTTTCATTATCAACGCCGTATGTATTTTTTATAAAAAAAATGGGCTATACTGATATTAAGCCTGAGCTGAAAAAACTTGTATTAGTAGGGCTTTTTACAGCGTTAAGTTATTATTTTCATATGATGGCCCTTTCTATGACCTATGTTGCGTATGTTGTGGCATTAAAGCGTACTTCGGGTTTGCTTACTATATTACAGGCAAGGTTTTTTCTGCGAGAAGGAAATTTTCGCAACCGGATTGCCGGCGCAGTAGTTATGTTTACCGGAGTACTTTTAATTATTTTTAGCTAAACATGACAATAAAACAAGAATATCAGCATTTCCGGTCGATTTTCAATCAGGCAGATAAAAAAGCACTAATAATATTACTCTCAATTGCTTTTTTACAAACAATTTCGTGGTATTTTACCTCCCGGACTTTTTTTAACGATTGGCTTAGTGATTATTTTGCTAATACTCACGGAATAGGTGAATTTGTTTATTGGTTCATCGGGGATTTTATTGTTTTTTTTCTCATACCGGCGGGTATAATCCGATACATTTTCAAAGAGAAACTACGCGCGTACGGAATTGACCGGGGTAATAGTAAGTTGGGATTTAATTATACAGCAGTTTCACTTATAGTAATGATTGTTGTCCTTTGGTTCATTTCAGCGCAACCCTCATTTACATTATTTTATCCGCATTATTCAGGCGCTAAGTATAGTTGGACTCTTTTTTTTATTTATGAAACCGGTATGCTGTTCTATCTTTTTGCGTGGGAATTTATATGGAGGGGATATATGTTGTTTGGATTAAAAGAAAAGTTCGGGGTATATTCAATATTTATTCAGATGATACCTTTTGTAATTCTGCATAACGGAAAACCGTTTGTTGAAACACTTGGTGCAATTGGCGGCGGAATTTTTCTTGGATTTCTTGCGTTCCGCACTGGCTCAATGTTGTATTGCTTTTTTATTCATGCGGGTATTATGTTTGTACTCGATTTCTTTAGTACCTTGCGTTACCAGACTGCCGAATTTGGTATCGGACCGAAGTCTGTGTACAAAATACTTGTGTTAATTTTTCAAGGAATATAAATGCGATTTTGTTTAAATGTAGATCATATAGCAACACTTAGAAATGCCAGAGGAGAACAACAGCCCGATCCGGTAACTATTGCTTTGTTGGCTGAACAAGCTGGCTGTGATGGTATTGTAGTTCATCTCAGGGAAGATCGTCGTCATATTCGTGAAAGAGATGTAAGACTGCTTCGTGAAACAATAACGACAAAACTTGATCTTGAGATGGCCGCAACCGATGAGATAATTAAAATTGCCTGCGATATTGGACCTGAGCTGGCGACCATCGTTCCTGAAAAAAGAATGGAACTCACTACGGAAGGGGGCATTAATGTTATCGATAATATTACAATACTGAAATCAGCTATCGCACGGCTTCATGATAATAATATTGAAGTTTCGCTTTTTATTGAGCCCTTAATTGAGCAGATTGATGCGGCGGCAGATCTTAAAGCAGACTTCATTGAAATACATACAGGAGTTTTTGCAAATGCTGTATCTGAAGAAGAGCAGTTTGACGAATTAGAGAAAATACGCCTTGCCGCAAAACATGCGAAAAAACTGGGGCTTGGTGTTAACGCCGGTCATGGACTCAACTATCAGAATATGAAGATATTCAGAGAATTAAAAGATGTTGATGAAGTGAGTATTGGCCATGCAGTTATTGCAAGATCAGTTTTTGTAGGCATTCCTCAGGCGGTGAGAGAAATGCTAGAACTAATAGGTAGATAAAGAAAGGAAAAAATATGCTTAAGGAATTCCGGCAATTTATTCAACGCGGCAATGTTTTAGATCTTGCCGTTGGTATTATCATCGGTGCCGCTTTCGGTAGTATAGTTAATTCTTTTGTTACTGACATTCTGATGCCACCAATCGGGTTACTTGTCGGTGGAATTGATTTCTCCTCGTTTGAATTAGTACTTAAACAGGCTCAGGATGGACAGCAGGCTGTAGTAATAAAATATGGAAAATTTTTGAACCATGTTATTTCATTTCTCATAGTTTCATGGGCAGTTTTCATATTAATTAAAATGATGGACATAATTAAGAAAAAAGAGGAATCACAGCCACAGACGCCGCCACCACCACCGGCAGATATTGTTCTTCTTACTGAGATCAGAGATCTGTTAAAGAAGCAGTAAAGCTGAACCTGAATACGGTGATTCCTGTTAATCTTCGTTTATATTGACTTCAGGTAGCTGGATTACCGACTTTTTTTCTTGTCTGGTTATCTTCAATAATCAGAATATTGTCTTTCTAAAATAGTGACAGATTATTCCCTGCTGTAAAAAAGAGAGGGGCTGAGTCTTTTTTAATAATTGAATATAATGTATAAAACAAAAAAGGCTGTCGGGAGAAACTGACAGCCTTTTAATTGTGAAATTATATTTTTTTTAACTGCAACTGGTAGTTGCACCACAGGTCATACACTTCAAACAGACACCATTACGAACCATTGTCATATTATGACAATTTTCGCAGACATCACCTGTATAACCTTTTTCAATTGCCTGTTTTACTTTCTGTTTCAGAAGCCGTTGTTCGTCGGATGCTTTACCGCTATTAATCACTTCGGCAGTAGATAGCGAATAATTATAGCTTTGTGTAGAGCGCTCTGAAGTATCCAGGCCAATTGTCTGGTCATCATATTCCGTTGTATCATCAACAAATATCGAATTATCTTCTATTCGCTTAACGATATTTTTCGCCGGGGTAAGTGCATCTTCACCTTGAACATGAGCAAGGTCTTCTCTGCCAAGATAACTTACAGCAAGTTCACGGAAAATATAATCAATAATGGAAGTACTCATTTTAATTTTTGAATTTCCGGAAACAACACCGCTCGGCTCGAAACGAGTGAAGACAAAAGCATCAACAAACTCTTCAAGAGGAACGCCGTGCTGAAGCCCGAGCGAAATTGAAATAGCAAAGCAGTTGAGAAGGCTTCGAACGGTTGCGCCTTCGCGGTGCATATCAATAAAAATTTCGCCTAGCTGACCATTATCATATTCGCCAGTGCGTATGTAAACAGATTGGCCGTTAATTTTTGCTTTTTGTGTGTAGCCCTTTCTGCGATCCGGCAGTCTTCTACGCTTAGCAATATAATGGTGTACAATTCGTTCAGCAACCTTAACAATATCGTTATTTTCTTTGTCTTCAATAATCGATTCGAGATCGTCATCATAAATTGAACTTAGCGGCTGAGAAAGTTTGGAGCCATCGCGATAAATTGCATTTGCCTTGAGACACAATTTCCACGATTCCATGTATGCTTCTTTAATATCATCGACACTTGCCTGATTTGGCAGGTTTATGGTTTTGGAGATAGCGCCTGAAATAAAGGGCTGAGCCGCAGCCATCATTTTTATATGAGCCATCGGGCGAATAAACCGTGTACCAAGTTTACCGCATTTATTGGCACAATCGAAAACAGGATAATGTTCTGTTTTAAGATAGGGTGCACCTTCAATTGTCATACTGCCGCATACATAATCATTAGCGGCGGCAATTTCCTGTTGTGAGAACCCAAGTGTCTTCAGCAAGTCAAAGTCAACAGAATCTATTTGTTGCTTAGGTATGCCAAGTGTTTTTGTTAAGAATTCTTCGCCGAGGGTAAATTTGTTAAATGCGAACCCGATTTCAAATACCGAAGGCAGAATGTCTTCGATCTTATTAAGCTCTGTGTTGGTGAATCCTTTTGCCTTTAGGGACTCATGATTAATAATAGGAGCGCCAATGAGAGTTCCACTGCCTTTGGCGTATTTTACTATTGCGGCAATTTCATCTCGGTCGTAACCAAGTTTTTCGAGAGCAGGAGGAATGGACTGATTGATAATCTTAAAATAGCCGCCGCCGGCAAGTTTTTTATATTTTACTAAAGCAAAATCCGGTTCAACGCCGGTGGTGTCACAATCCATTACCAGTCCGATGGTTCCGGTTGGTGCGATGACAGTAACCTGAGCATTCCTGAACCCGTATTCCTCACCCATTTTAACAGCTCTGTCGGCGTCTTCTCTGGCGGCAAGGAGCAAATCACGGGGTGCATCTTTCACCGAAATACCAACAGGAGTAATAGAGAGTCCTTCATATTCTACTTTTGCGGCATTGTAAGCGGCACGACGATGATTTCTCAAAACGCGAAGCATGTGCGATTTATTCCTCTCGTAGCCGGGAAAAGGTCCAAGTTCTTTTGCCATTTCGGCAGATGTTGCGTAGGCTGTCATGTGCATAATTGCCGTAAGGCATCCGCAAATCGCAAAACCTTCATTACTGTCATAAGGTATGCCCATAACCATTAAGAGTGCGCCAAGGTTTGCGTATCCAAGTCCTAAAGTTCTGAACTCATAACTGAGCTTTGCAATTTCACGGCTTGGGAACTGTGCCATTAAAACACTAATCTCAAGAGTTATGGTCCAGAGACGGGCGGCATACCGATACCCTTCGATATCAAATTTATGGGATTTGGTATCGTGGAATTTAATTAAATTAATTGATGCGAGATTACATGCTGTATCATCCAGAAACATATATTCACTGCACGGGTTCGATGCTTTTATTTCACCATCTTCCGGACATGTATGCCACTCGTTAATTGTTGTGTGATATTGAATGCCTGGGTCAGCACAAGTCCATGCGGCATAGGCAATGTTATCCCAAAGCTCTCTGGCACGCAATGTTTTACTGGGTTTAGGCTGACGATTTTCAGCCTTGGCCTTTTTCTTTTCAGTTCTGAAATACAAATGCCATTCACCATCGCGTAACACGGCTTCCATAAACTCGTTAGTTACACGAATAGAATTATTTGAATTTTGACCTGAAACGGTTGCATAAGCCTCAGAATCCCAATCGACATTATAAACAGGGAATTCGATTTCAGTAAAACCCATCTTGGCCAGATGAATAACACGATCGATATAATTCTGAGGAATTTTTGCCTTACGAGCCTCCCTTATTGCTTTCTGTAGCTTTAAATTTAACCTCGGATCGAAACGGTTGTTTTCAGGATGCTCTTCAAAACATGCTTTCATAATATTATTCAGATGCAAATTGCAAAGCTGAGAACCGGTAACAAGCGCGGCGACTTTTTGCTCTTCAATAACTTTCCAGTTAATAAATTCTTCAATATCAGGATGATCCATATCGAGGCAAACCATTTTTGCAGCACGACGGGTTGTGCCACCAGACTTAATTGCGCCTGCAGAACGATCACCGATACGAAGAAATGACATCAAACCGGATGACCTTCCGCCACCGCTGAGTTTTTCATTTGCACCACGGATTTCAGAAAAGTTTGTACCCGTACCTGAGCCATATTTAAATAGTCGTGCTTCACGAACCCAGGTGTCCATAATACCTCCTTCGTTAACGAGGTCATCTTTAATGGACTGAATGAAACAGGCGTGTGGTTGGGGATGGGTATATGCATCTTCTGATTGTTTTAGTTCTCCTGTAATATAATCGACATAGTAATGCCCCTGAGAGGGCCCGGTAATTCCATAAGCCCAGTTAAGACCTGTATTAAACCATTGAGGACTGTTCGGAGCGGCTATCTGATTTGCAAGCATAAAAACCATTTCGTCATAATATGCTTTAGCATCATCAACGGAAGAAAAATAATTTCCTTTCCAGCCCCAATATGTCCAGCATCCTGCAAGACGATGAAAAACCTGACGGGAGTCATTTTCTCCTCCGTACTGCTCGCGTTCCGGCAGTTTTGCTAATTTTTCTTCATCAGGAACAGAGGGCTGTAGCCACTCAGGAACACCTTCCTCGTAAACTCGTTTTGTGAATTTTGGTACGCCG
The DNA here is from genome assembly GCA_964438715.1 of uncultured Ignavibacteriaceae bacterium. GTDB lineage: Bacteria > Bacteroidota > Ignavibacteria > Ignavibacteriales > Ignavibacteriaceae > CAYTLQ01. The sequence goes on along the minus strand of CAYTLQ010000220.1, from coordinate 279 downwards.
GCTTTACGGAAATATTTTTGTGCAATAATATCCGTTGCTACCTGTGACCACCCCGATGGAACAAGAACATTATTCATTGAAAAGATAACAGTGCCATCCGGTGTTCGGATTTCTGATGTTCTTTTTTCAAAAGTAAGATTTTCAAGTGGGGATGTTAGGTCTTTGGTAAAGTGCCGTTGGATTATCATAAACCTCTCAAAAGAAATATTAAAAAAATCATTTAAATAAACATGGTAAACTTTAAAGAAGAAGTGCAGTAACCTTTGCGAAAGTATTAAT
>CAYTLQ010000219.1:0-15104 GCA_964438715.1 uncultured Ignavibacteriaceae bacterium | reverse complement strand
TGGTTCTCTGTTTTTTGTTGAGAATACAAGATGAATCCAGACTCTTACCCAGCTCATAGCACTTCTCCTTTTTTTATGTGGCTAAAGCCAACAATATTATAACTTATTTTAACACTTGACTAAAGTCAAGTGCTATTGTTTTAGCAAAAGTAAATTCAATAAATTTTTTTATTATTGCACTTGGCTTCAGCCGAGTGATAAAAGATCAAAAAAAAACAAGGCTTTAGCCTCATTCTTTTATATGTGGCTTAAGCCAGTTTAGTTTTTCTTTTTTCTTTATCAGTTCACTAAAGTAAACTGCAATAGTTTTATATCATATCAAAATATCTTCTTCATTATTGCACTTGGCTTCAGCCAAGTGATAAAAGATCAAAAAAAAACAAGGCTTTAGTCTCATTCTTTTATATGTGGCTTAAGCCAGTTTAGTTTTTCTTTTTTCTTAATCAGTTCACTAAAGTAAACTGCAATAGTTTTATATCATATCAAAATATCTTCTTTATTATTGCACTTGGCTTCAGCCGAGTGATAAAAAATCAAAAAAAAATAAGGCTTTAGTCTCATTCTTTTATATGTGGCTTAAGCCAGTTTAGTTTTTCTTTTTTCTTTATCAGTTCACTAAAGTGAACTGCAATAGTTTTATATCATGTCAAAATATCTTCTTCATTATTGCACTTGGCTTCAGCCGAGTGATAAAAGATCAAAAAAAGAATAAGGCTTTAGCCTCATTTTCCTCTCACACACTCCTTGCTTTATCCAATCTGTTTTTTACTAACTCGGCTACGGACCAGTAAACTTCTTTGCGTTCGGCTTCGGTTAAGCTGAGTGCATCAAAGATTATATCGTCGAGCGCTTTTCTATCCGGCAGTGGGTTTGGCTCTTGCGAGCGGATTGGCTCGGTTTTGTCAAAGCCGAGTTCGGTAAAGATTGGTTTATAATCTCTCTCACTTAAGTTATAACAATAATTGGGTAATTCTTCAATAATCATTGCCTTAATATTTGATAAATCCTCAACTGTTATAAATGAGCCACCTCCACCCATTAATGAATAGCCATAAAATTCTGCTTGAAATAATGCGAGTGTCGAATTGAGAAATGACCAAATCTCCTTAAACTTTTTAGAACTTATTCCATAAAATACCTTGTCCATTAAATAAAATCTATCATTTAAAAATACTGCCCAAGATGGATTATGAGTTGAAGGATAAACTATTGCATAATCAATAATTCCCAAATCCCACCAGTTATTTCTGCTCTTTAAAGTGGGTCGTTCTTGATATTCATTTTTTTCACCATATTCTATATATTTAAGTGCATTAGTATTTCTTAAATCGTTTTTTTTTTTTGAACACATAAATGCTAGCAAGTTTAGCTCTTCTAAACAAATTTTAATTTTTGATAGTTCTTTTGGGCTTTTAATCACCGGCTTAAGATATTGAGCTTCTATTTCACCTATCCATCCAGAATTACTTTTAACACTTATTAACGCATCTTTATCCTTTTTTGATATTTCAACAACTTCCTTAATAGTTTTATCAATTGGTTTTAAATAAAAAAATTCATTTGCACCGGTTGTAAATCCTCTTCTTACTTCAGCAATTTCTCCAAGCCGCACAAGTTTATCTTTTCCCTTTTCAAGAATAGTAAAGAAAATATCAGGTGCGCGGAGATATTTACCGCCCCATTTATCGCCTTCGTAAATTCCATTGCCTAGTTTTCTATCGTTTTCATCTTCGTAAACTGTTCCGGCTTCTTTTAGTTCTTTGTAGGTTATCGGGTAAACTCTAAAATCTTCGTCTTTTGTAATCGTTTCAGCGTAATCAATAAGTAAAAGGTTTTCGGTATTCAGCACTTCATCAAACGGGCGTTTGTAAACAATAAATTTGGTTTTGTGGGTTTCATTTACTTTAGCAGTTGGAGCATCCAAAACCGTAATAATTGTATTTACATCAGCGCTTGCAAAGGAGCGTTTGGCATTGTTATCAATTACAAAGTGAAGTCTCGCGTTTTCTAAAATAAACTGTTGGAGCCATTTGCCGTAACCAACATCAAGCCACGAATTAGAACAAATAAAAGTGTGAATACCTTTTTCATTTAATAGTTTTAAGGATTTCAAATAAAAGAATGTGTATAAATCTGATTTGCCGTCAATCTTTATTCTTAATTTTGATTTTTGTTTGTTTGTGTAAAAGTAATCCGGAAATTCCTCGTAAATTATTTGTCGCAAAAGCTCTTTGTAATCTGCCGCTGAATATTTTCTGTTCGGGTCAGCAATTTTCTCTTGTCTCACATACGGTGGATTGCCGATTATAATATCAAACCCGCCGACGCTATCGCTTTGGCGGGCCAGCCCACCTCTGTCATAAAAGATTTCTGCAAATTCAATATTCCACACAAGCGGATGTTCATCTTTGAAAGAGCGGAGTTCATCTTCTAAAGTTTTTATCTCTTCTTTTATTTGTTCTTGTTTCTTTTCATCAAGATGCAAACGCATTTTATCTTTTTGAGATACATTACCAAAGATGTCTTCGGTTGGTTCTGTCTTCCCAAATACTCTTAAAGTTTTTTTCTTATCGAGAATTTGTTCTTCAATAATTGCTTTGAAAATATCGGCTTCTTTTTTTCTTATTAACTCTGCGTTTAATTTGCTTCTACCATAAAAGAATTCGCTTTTTTCTTTTTTTAATTCTGTAATTTTTCTTTTTAAATCAGAAGAAATATTTGCGTGGCTATCAACCGGAAAAAGTTTGTTGCCAATTTGTTGAACCAGAGAATCGCCTCTCCTGATTTTGAACTCTAAATTAGGAAGAAGAGGTTCAAACGAAGATTTAAACTTATCTGGCATATCAACAAAAAGCGAAAGCCATAGCCTAAGCTGATTAATCCACACAGCCCAATGCTTAACTTCAACACCGTATAGTGAGCGGCTGATAATTTCTTTTTTTCGTTCAAAGATATTTGAAGAGTCATTATCTGTAAGTGAATGAATAATTTCATCAAGCACCTGAAGCATTCCAACAGGAAAAGCTCCGGAACCGGCGGCTGGATCGCAAATGGTAACATTTTTTAGCAAAGAAAGTACCTGTTCTTTTTCTTGTGGGCTTAGAATTTCTTCTTTATTGGTCTCATTTTTATCAAAGAAAAGATGATAAAGTTTTTTCTTTGAGGTTGATGAATTTTTCTCAAGCCATTTAACGAGCGAAATGCGACACATAAAATCAACTTCTGTGCGTGGAGTGTAAACTGCGCCATCTTCTTTATTAACAAGTCGCTCAAAGATAATTCCTAGAAACTCGGGGTTGAGTTCTAAGTCTTGATCGTAAAGGGTATTTTCCTCTATCGTAAAGTTATAAGAAAAAAGAAAGTCGAAAAATTGCTCGATGTTTTTATCTGGAATGAATAATTCGCAGTCGTCATACCCTTTCTTTTCTTTGAACAATTCACCGTTAAGAAATGGTGCCATTTGCAAAGCAAGTGCAGTGCTTTCAGAAAATGGAGTTGAGCGGTTAAACACTTTTCGTCCCGGTGGATTATTGAGTGATTCAAAGAAAAGTGGAGCGAGCCATTCAGAATAAAATAAATCTTTGCCGGAGTATTTTGATTTATATTCTTTCCAGAAGTTGAGCAGAAAATCTTCATCTTTATTAAGCCATAATTTTTTCTGAACAAAACCAAGAAAGATTATTCTAATGATGAAAAGCAAAGCAAAATCTTTTTTGAGGTTTTCATCGTTAGTTCCTATAACACTTGCAGAGATTACATCAAAGTTTGGTTTGAAAGCATTGTAGAATTCATCGGTAACAGCATCAAGAGAAAATCTTTTTCGTAAATCTTCATTATCCTTCACTCTTCCTTTTTTTACAAGAAATTCATAAGGAGTTTTAATTTTTGCATCAGGACCGAGGAAGAAAGAGTATCTCCGGGGGTTAGAATATTCTCTTTTAATTTTACTTCCCTCGAGCGATAATTCAACAGTAGCTAATGAAAGGCGATAGTTTTTTGATTTCGATGAATAAAATATTGCAAGTGCTCTTTTAGACCCATAGTTTGCCATTAGCCGGAAAAAATCCTTTGACAAACCAATGCGTGGGTCGTTTTCTGATTCGTGCTGAATTTCATAAACCTCAAGCTCAAGAGATTTATCTTCGCCAATTAGTTCAGCCTTTTTTATAAACTGCGGCGTGAACTCAAGTGATATTTTTTCTTCAATAATTTTGAAGTTTTCGGTAAGGAAATTATCCTGGAAGAATTTTTTATATTCAGAGCGGGAATAAGGATTTTGGAAATTCATAATTCTGCTTATTAATTGTATTTATTATTTCACTCCTTCGGAGTTTGATTATCTCGTTTTAATTTTTGCTAATATAATTTCACCCCTTCGGAGTTAATGAATAGCGCATCGTCATCTCTTGCATATATTTAATTTTGCCATCCCAGCACCCAAATCTAGAAGGGATGGAATGATTATAGCATTAATTCAAACACGCAACACAAAAACCCTGAAAGGGTGATATTATTTCTGTTATAATAACCTTAAACATTAAACCAACTCCTCTGCGAGAATAAGATTCTCTTCAGCATCATCAATATCTTGAGCCTTTTTAATAATTGCAGTTAAATAACTGTGTGGTACATCTGTCTTCAATTGATGTAAATCCTGAACAAGAGTTTTATTAGAAATTCTTCGAATCTGCTTATGATATAATTCCGGTAACGAATCGAGCTCAGCAATAACAAATAACAGATCTTTGAGATAATCAGCGTCACCCAACTTGTTATCAATAAAATATCTGATTTTATCAATAGTCTCCCGTTTCCCTTTATCAAGTGCAACCTCACCTTTCTTCAGAAATAAATTGGCTTTTACTATTTGATAAATTTCTTCAAAAGCCGTACTCACAGCTTTAGCCTTTTCATCGGGACCAGCTTTGAATAAATCAATAGCTTCTCTGGCATTTAAGGTTAAAATATTGGCTGGTGATGTTCCAATCTTAAAAATATGGTCATTTCCCTTTTTACCAAATACAATTACACCTTTCGAAGAAGTTTCAGCGGTTCTTTTAATTCTTATGCGCTTCGGAAGCTCAAGTGCTTTTCTTAATAATTCAGGGTTATGACTTTTTACCTTGCTCAATTCATTCAGATATTTTGCATCCCAGGACTCTTTTGCTTCCTGTTCCTGCATTTCCTCTCTGAATCTTTCAACATAAAAGGAACGCAACTCCTCATCTTTTGTTAAAACTTTTGTATCCTCTCCGATAAGAGATTGAATCATAGCAAGCTTGAGCGCCGTTATCTGAGTAACAAAAGTATGCTTTTGTCCCTCAGCCGAAGGAAAGAAATTATAAATAAACAACTCATCAAAGACCTTTTTGTTAATTCGGTTAATGCGACCCACACGCTGAATTATTCTGGTTGGATTATAAGGAATATCATAATTGTAAATAATACCTGCCCGGTGTAAATTATACCCCTCGGAAATGGAATCAGTTGCAATAAGAATATCGTAATCATTTGACATTAGCTTGTCTTTTATCCCTGCATCAAAGTTTTTTCTTATAATTTCTTTATTGATAAAAGAAGAATCGCTGGAAGTATATTTAAATACCCTGAATTCATCTTTTAACTTTTCATAAAGATACGCTGCAGTATCACTAAATTCGGTAAATACAACAATCTTTCGGGAAGGCATTTCATGTAACTTGTTCTTTAGTGTAACTTTAAAGTCTTTGAGTTTCGGATCATCGGGATAGCCACCGTTAAACCATTCACTTTTAATTGACTTAAGTAATTCAATATCGCTCTCCAGATCTCGAATAAAGTCAACACTCAATTCCTCCTTATCAATAAGAAATAAACCTTTTTCTATGAATTGAGATAATTGTTCTTCAAAGTTTATCTGTCCAAGTTCAAAATCAATCTCTTCCTCCTCTAAATCGAATAACTCTTCAATAGGTGGCAGTTTACCCTTTTTATAAATAGGTACTTTACCCAGTCGCTCATACCACTCTTTAATGTATTCAGATGATTGAATCATAGATTCCAAACTTTTATAAAACGCCTCTATTGAACTTTCAAATCGTCTTACCAAAAGGTGCTTCATAAAATCTGCTATGTTTCGTTGTGCCTGAGTAAACAAAGAAGCATCCTCAAATTCTTCAGATAGTTTCTCGTTATGTCTTTCAATATTTTTTATGTAAGCTGCTGGCTTATATCGGGCTCCAATAAACCCTTTTCCCTCTTCTGGCGGAGATATTTTATAAAAAGTCTCGATATACAGCTCAGTGAGATCCCCAAGATTATATTGAAGTATTTCCGGATCATTCACCTTTGGGAATGATACGCGTTGCTGTTTAAGATCTTCTTTATATTCTTCTATTAATTCAAGATCAATTCGGGAGCGTCGTATAATTAATGGCGCAAGAATGTCCCGTATTTTGTCAGCGAGCATCTCAATTTCAGTTTTTACCTGTACTTCTGATTTTGTTTTTTTTCTTTGACTTTCTCTGATACTCTTATATTCTTTTACAAGTTCCCGAAATTGATAGCTTAAATTATCTACTGTTTGTAATGTCGATTTTGTAGTTACCTGAAACAGCCGGATTAGTGAAAAAATATCCTGTGGTCGATTATTAAATGGTGTTGCGCTAAGTAACATGACTTTATTTTTTTGACAGAGCTGATGCAGTATTGAATAATCTTTGGTATTTTCATTCCGATATTTATGTGCTTCATCAATAATTATAAGCTTTTGCTCTTCATCGAAGTTTTCCTCGAGGGCTTGAGCAATTTTACCACTGGAATAAATTCTGGCATTTAAGACAAAATCCCATACATAATCCTGCCATTGAGAAATAAGGTGCGGTGGTGAGATAATAATGGTTTTTAACTTCATATTATATGCAACCGCAGAAGCAATTATACTTTTTCCCAGACCTACTACATCGGCAATAATTACTCCATTATGCTGCTCAAGCGTAGAAATAGCTCTCCTGATAGCATCAACCTGATATTTAAAGTCCCTGAATTTTTCACCGGTTATAGCTGATGGTAAAGCGATTGAATCTTCTTTCCCAACTTTAAAGTATTCATATAACACACGTAGGTAAAGCAAATAAGGATCCGGCAATTTATCAATCCATATTTTTTCAATAACACTTTTGTGGAAATCCTGAAAAGTATTTTGATCAACGATGAGAACTGCATCTCTCCACAACTTAGTAAATAAATCCAAACCCTCCTGAAAATGCTCATCACGAAAAACTACATTAATTTCGTATTGCTCTCTAAGACCCGCGCGACTTAAATTGCTTGAACCGGTAATTAGTGTTCCGGGAAACTCACCCCCTTGAGAATATTCTTCTTTATTTTCGAACAAGTATAATTTCGAATGATTTGGTTGCAGTGTCTTACGGATTTCCAGTGTGCCGTTTTGTATCTTCTCAATAAATATTCTAAAAGACTCCTGTTTCGCTATTGAATCAAAAAAATCAGTATTATTGAATATAGTTACCAGAGATTCATTGAATTTTCTACGAACATCAGCACGGGAAAGATTTATCCCATCAATAATTTCATATTCTTTGATTTTATTTAGTAAATCTTTCTCAACATCAAGCCCTACAAGAATATTAATGTTTTTGTCTGAAATATTTTTATAAATTTCCTCAAAACCAGAAAAGTAAAAATAGCCCACAAGAAAATACAGTGCTTTGGAAGATGGTAAAATATTATTGATAACTTCAGTAAGCAATTTTTCCTGATTGGTAATAAATTGATGAGACATATACACCTATTGATAATTATGTAAGTAACCGCGTTGAAAAAAGTACCCGATAAAAAAATAAAATTATGAATATAAAATATTATTTCATATCAGAACCTGTAAGCGTAACCCGAAACCAATGATGATTTTTCTTTCACATCAAAGAAACAATTAATGAATAGTATTCTCTTAGGAAATGAGGAATGTGCAATAATACCCCTCCCCACCTCACTTTTTTATTCATCTTGTTCAGGAACTATAGAATAGTTATATTAAAAAATAATTACTTAAAGAGTAAATGGAAAATTTACCATTTTATATAAGCTTTGTATTTATTATTACAACATTATTAATTGTTATTGTGTTTTACAAAGCAACGAATAACCATAAAAATACCATACTTATCGTAATCGTATGGTTGGTATTCCAGTGCATATTCGGGTTAACCGGTTTTTATACCGTCACAAACACAATTCCACCACGATTTTTACTTTTAATCGTACCTCCTGTGCTTCTCATTAGTGTTATGTTCTCCACGCAGAAAGGTCGGTTATACATTGATGGAATTAATACAAAATTACTTAGCCTTTTGCATACCGCCAGAATTCTTGTTGAAATCGTACTCTTTTGGCTTGCAACTTATAAGGTAGTACCGGTTCTCATGACATTTGAAGGAAGAAATTTCGACATTCTTGCAGGCGTAACTGCTCCGGTAATTTTTTACTTTGGCTACCATAAGCAGATATTGAGCAGGAAAATTCTCCTCATTTGGAATTTTATCTGCATTGCCTTGTTACTGAATATCGTTATTCATGGAATTTTATCGGTACCATCTGCATTTCAGAAATTTGCCTTTGAACAACCTAATATTGCTTTAATGTATTTTCCATTTAATTGGTTGCCTTCCTTTGTTGTTCCGGTAGTTTTGTTTTCTCACCTTGTAACTATTCGAAAGATTATGATACAGGAACAAAAACATTACACCAATTAAAGAAAAAAAGTTTATGCTGTTTTTCTTTTCTAAAATTTTTCTGTTAATAGCGGTAAGCTTTTCACTATATGCACAGGATATGAACACTCTCACTGACTCCGTCAAAGCAATTCTCAATAAAACTGACCACTTTCACGCCGTTTATGTAAAACTCCATAGCCAGGAAAAACCGCTGATTCAGCTTAATCAGGATTCCATTTTCCATGCTGCGAGCACAATGAAAACTGCAGTAATGTATGAAGTTTTCAGACAAGCGGGCACAGGAAAATTTTCTTTAACCGATTCCCTTCTCGTAAAAAATGAATTCAAAAGCATAATTGATGGCTCGCCATACTCACTAGATCTCAGTGATGATAGTGATGACTTACTCTATTCGAAAATCAATTCCATGGTCAGCATTACTGAACTTGTAGAGCAAATGATAACTGTAAGCAGTAATCTTGCCACGAATATACTCATTGAACTGGTAGGCGCTGAAAATGTTCAGAATTCGATGAACCAGTTAGGGGCAGGAGATGTAAAGGTATTACGGGGTGTGGAAGATGGTAAAGCTTTTCGGGAAGGGAAAAACAACACTGTAACTGCGTATAGTTTAGCACAATTATTTCAAGCAATACTTAACGGCAACCCGGATAGCAATTCTGCTAAAAAGATGATAGAAGTTTTAAGCAGACAAAAACACAATACACAAATTCCCGCTTTGCTTCCTGCTGATGCAATAGTAGCACATAAGACGGGCAGTATTACCGGCATTATTCATGATTCCGGAATTGTATTCATGCCTGATAAAAAGGCATTTATAATAATATTGCTTTCGAAAAATGTAAGAGATACAAAAAAAACCCGGGAATCGCACGCCCGGGTTTCTCAGGTAATTTATAATTTTATTGCAACGGAATATTAAGGGAGCATATCTCCGAAGCAAATAGCAAGATCTCTTGCAGTCAATATTATATCGGTATCCAAACTAACAGTTTTCATTCTGCTGGTAGCTTGCTCAAGAGGAACATATCGTACTGTTGGTGGGTCTAAGGCAACCATTACGCCACTCGCACCAGCCTCCAATGCCCGAATTGCCGCGGCGCCAAAACGCAAAGACAATAATCTGTCGAAACTTGTAGGTGAACCGCCTCGCAACAAATGGCCGAGAATAACTGTTCGTATTTCCCTGTCGGTATAGGGTTTAAGTTCAACAGCCAGCCTTTCTGCAGCGCCCCCCAGACGCTCAGCCTTACCAACCTCTTTTTCTACGACAGCAACACCACCTCCTTTAGGCTTTGCTCCTTCAGCAATAACAATAATGGCATGCTTATTACCTTTTTCAAAATGCCTGTTGAGAAATTCGCCAATGATTTGTACATCATAAGGAATTTCCGGAATTAACACCACATCGGCGGAAGAAGTAATACCCGATTCAAGTGCAATCCATCCTGCATATCTTCCCATTACCTCAACAATCATTATTCGGCCATGCGACTGTGCAGTTGAGTGAAGCCTGTCTATACACTCTGTTGAAAAAGATACCGCTGTATCAAATCCGAAAGTAATAACCGTCCCGTCAAGATCGTTATCAATGGTTTTCGGTACACCTATTACATTCATTCCTTTCTTGGCAAATTCATTAGCCATGCTAAGCGAACCATCACCGCCAATCGCAATAAGGGCATCAATTTTCTCACGCTTAAATCCCCGCATAATTTCATCTGAGCGGTCAATTTCAACGATGTTACCTTTTGAGTCCTTCATAGGAAACCGAAATGGGTTACCCCTGTTAGTGGTGCCTAGAATGGTACCGCCGGTGGCGGTAATATTGCGTACACTATCATAAGTTAATTTTATTAATCCGTCATCATTAGGATAATTTTCCGGCAGAAAGATCCCATTATATCCGTCGCGTATTCCTATTACCTCCCAACCTCGGTTTAGAGCAGAAACAACTGCGGCTTTAATAACAGCGTTTAAACCGGGAGCATCTCCGCCACCGGTGTTTATTGCTATCCTTTTAATCGAACCGGTTCCTGACATATTTCCTCACTATTTCACTTTTTCATCTTAATTTCATTAACAAATATAATCAGAATTGAGCAACCTTCAATGATTATTGAATTCTAAACGCATTTGCAAAAAAAAGGCTGTCCCTTATGAGACAGCCTATGAAAAACAATTCAGAAAAGATTTTATTTCATTAATATCATTTTCTTTGTCTGCACAAATTTACCGGCATTAATGCGGTAAATATACATTCCTGTAGAAACAGGGGTACCATAACTGTTCTTACCGTTCCATTCAACAGTATAATAGCCTGCCTTAAGTTCATCTTTCATAAGAACAGCAATTTCCCTTCCTAGCATATCATAAACCCGAAGGTCAACTTTTCCATCAACAGGAATTGAGAATCTGATTTGTGTTGTCGGGTTGAACGGATTAGGATAATTTTGACTCAATGAATAAACATCCGGAGTCATACTCGGTTCAGCAATTATTCTCGGAGCGCCTGCCTGCTCAAGAATAATAGCATCTGCACGGAGAACGAACGAATCCTGACGAGCGCGGTTAATAGCGCTATCTGCATACCATTGAGAAACAGCAGCAGTATCATTATGTAATTCAATTGAGCCATAAATTGTACCACTGCCATGATAGTCCTGACCGCCTCTAAGGAATAAGAAACGACCTAAATACACCTGTCCGGCGGCATTCACCTGTCCATTAGGGCTGGCATTCTGGTTAACATAAATAATTGAGGGACTGTTAGGTCCAACATGATTAACAACATATTTTGCCATAGGTGAACTAATATTTGAACCTGCAGAAAGCTGTAATGTTACATCAAAGCTATCTACATCATTGGTAGTACTGCCCGGCTTAAATGGGAAATACGGATACCATTCAACTTTTTCAGGTCCGTTTGGTGCATTAAAATAAATATAGTGGAATAATCTGTTTTGGTTGAATCCACCTGAACCTTGTACACGATACCATTTATCCATATTGGTTGGATCCGGAGTTCCTGTCCAAACAATTGGGTCAGCAGGATAAATATAAGTTGTTGGATCGGTATCATCCACAGTTATTCCGGTACCAACTCCCTGTCCGGAGAGACGGACAAAAATCAATGAATCATTTGGATCGTTGCACTTAATCCATAAAGTATCTGAATATCTGATGATCGAATCAGGCAGAAAACTTAGCAGAAGATTAAGTTCACCATCAATTGCCGGTAATGTAACAGGGAAAGTCGGTGGCAGATTATCAAAATGGAAAAATTGTCCGCTGGATAACCATATTGTATCAATTCGAAGAGGAGTTTCACCATTTGATCCGATAATAAAATTCCGCTGGAAATTAAATTCCTGAAGACGAATTGAATCATAAATTGAAACGGAACCATAGTTAAGAAGTCTTGTAGGATCCAGACTCGTTGAAATAGTTGGTGCAATAGGCACAAGTCGTACGCGTAACAAATCTGCTCTCAGTAATTCTGTACCACCCTGACTTGGGTTAGTATATCGAACTACGGTAGTGTCTCCTCCATTTAATTGGAACACTTTATTTCCTCCGATTCTCGCCCACAGATTTGTAGCAGTAACGGCACGGGAGTTAAAACCGGTAACTCTTTGAGTATCACCCAATTCAGGTACAGGGTTTGTATAGAAAGGTGTTACAACATCAACAGTTACATTTTGTGCCGCATTACTTGAACCTGCGGGGCCAGAGTATTCAAGAAAATAACTTCCTGAAAGGGAATCAGGAATCTGGAAACGATAAATAACAGCAATATTAGGATCAGTTCCTGTGTTAACAATGCTTCCAAGGTTACCACCCGGAATAGGATAAATCCAAGGTGAAGCAGTAGAGTTTAAGAAAGAACCTACTAATTCCTGAGAACCGCTGTTGAAAGGTACATTCCAATGAGGTTCAGAACCGGAAACACTTGCATTCAGTACAAAATTATAGTTAATACCAGTTCCAATAAGCGGTAGTCTCGCTTCAGGCTCATCAGCATCATTACTGAGTACAATCAAGGTATCACGGGTTACCTCTTCGCCCAACGGTGAAAAGCGAATGGTTATTTCACTTTTCCCACCGGGAGGAACAATAAAAGGAGTGGGTGTAGTTACACTATAGCGGTTTGTTTGTGTAACAAATCCTGTAACGGTTAATGGTTGGCTGCCAAGATTGTAAATGAATTGTTTTTTCTCCGAATAAGATCCATACTTAAAAGTTGTTTCCGAAAACCCAATTGGTGATCTGTCCCGATAAAAACTATGATTAAGCAGGGTATCTCCCGTGACAGGATCGAGCGAAAGCCTTGTAAAGCGGCGCGGACCAATTTCAATATCCGGACCTGTTTTACTACTTCTTACTAAAGCTATTCCGTCCACACGAAGAGTATTCTGACCGAGGGAATCAAGTCCAAAATCTACAGTTAATGCACTATCCGCAGCAAAAATCTCTACTATTCCAAGTGGTACCCAGGAACCATAACCATCGGGAGTGTTACAGGTTTGCATATTAAATCTGAAACTATCAACCGGGGTACTTTCTCCAAACCTCTTAAACATTACATAGCAGTTTGTAGTTGCGTTGGCTGAATTCATGTGCGTGTAAACCAGATAATGGTCTGTTATTGGTGTGGAGAAATAGAGCTGGGCATGCGCGCCGGTATTATTTCCTGAACCATAACGACTTGCACGACGATGGTTGCCGCCAAGGTAAATTGAACTATTATTCGACCACCATCCATCGGTACTTGCCGGAACCGGGTTTGACTGCAAAAACTCCCTGTACTGATTGTCATTCATCAGGGTACCATTTGCACCGGTATTATTATCCGATGTGTTATTGACATAAAACACATTCGCGCTGTCGAGCAATTGCTGAGCCTGTACATTATAGGATAATCCTATAAGCATTGCCAGCAGAGTGAACAGGTAGATTTTTCTCATCTTCGCCTCTTATTTTATTTAATGATAGGAACTTCTAATATATCTGAATTTTTTCCGATAAAACGGTCGTTACCCGTTGCAACAATATAATAATATACTTTGTTTATTCCTGCCCGGTCGAATGAATCCACGAATGCAGTAACTGTAACAGTAGGCAGTAAACCGGAAAACTTTGTTGCATTATTCACTGAACGATAGACCTCAAAACTACGCAAATTCTGAGTGCCTGATACACCCCATGAAAGCGAAATTAAAGCTTTTCCTGTTGCGGTGGTGTCACTAACCGCAGTAAGATTAATGGCATAAGGCACACGCGTGAAGTGTGATGCTGGAGGAATGGACTCCGGAGAATTACAGGTAGTAACAAAAAATGTCGTAAGAAAAAGGACAGCAAAAATATATTTTTTATGCATTGTATTCACTCTCAAAATTAAAAAAGATTAATCTTAAGTGCAATCCCATTCATGCTATTAGACTCTGCACCGGAAAGCACAGGAGAAACTGAAATATTGGAAAACTCCACTTCACCCTGCGCATCAGTAAACATTAAGACATCAATGATATTAAACACCCAGATACCTGCTGTGAGAATTATAAACAAATTCCTTCGTTTATAATCATTTTCTCTGTTACCCTTTTCAAACTCAATTTGTTGCCATACAAGGTCGGCGGCATAATAATTTCCCGTGGCTCTTTAATCTGCTAGTAAAGTTTTTATCCTATCCTCTCTGCCGGTAAAATTATTTTGTGCAAGAATGGCTGTTACACCGGAACCGACAAAACCCAGAGTTAAAGCGGCACCTTTCCATGTATGACCAAGGTAAGCCTGCCCTGCACCGGGAATAAACACCGAAAAAATCGCTGCCTTTAAATAGCGGCTATCATCAAAAATTTTTATATCAGAAACTCCGGTAATATTCTTTGACTCTAATCGTAGCTCCTGTAATGATTTGTAATTCTTATCAGTTTTATCCGAACCAGAACCCGCAAAAAGTCCCGGAGTTAGGGAAAATAAATAAATTAAAAAAATCAATAGTTTTTGTTTCATAAGCTCATTCACTTTTGGTTTTGAGTTGCATAAAGTAATAAGTTCACTCCCAGCTGAAGTTGTTTGCTTTCTTCAGATTTGGGATCTTCATCTGCCCACATTAATGGATACCCCTTCGAAGAGAGAACCAAAACAAGTTTGTTCTCAATAAATAATCCCTTGAATTTCGTCATCTTCATAAAAGATGAGTTTCTGTCGTCCATTCCCTCAGGCAGTGAAGGAATAGAATACCTGATGTTAAATATCGGGTGATCGAAACCGATTTGTTTGTATTCTATTTTTCCTTTTAACTGTCTTTGCAGTTTCGAAACAAGATCTTCCATTAATTGGGTAAAAGGATATTCTGTGGTAAAG
>CAYTLQ010000218.1:0-4191 GCA_964438715.1 uncultured Ignavibacteriaceae bacterium | reverse complement strand
GTATAAGAGACAGACCTTACATCCTTAAAATTATAGCGTTTATCCAATGCTATCCGGTAGAAATAATCTTTTTAGTTATGTTTACTTTGAAAATTTACCAAATGATCATTAAAATTCAATATGGAAGTAAAAAACGCTGATCTTTCATCTTTAAAAATTAACAGGAGTAATTCCGTTCAGAAAACCGGCGGCTCCTGGCAAAAGCCTGTTTTAATAACAATAATTGTAATTGTTATAATTATAGCCGGTTATTTTGGAATAGGAAAAATACTCGAACCTGATATTGAGGTAACCCTGACAACAGTTAGTTTTCAGAAACCATCAGGTGCAAATGCAATCCTGACTGCGAGCGGTTATGTAGTTGCACAAAGACAGGCTTCCGTTGCCTCAAAAGGTACAGGCAGATTAATGTATCTTGGTGTAGTTGAAGGTGACAAGGTTTACAAAGATCAAATTATTGCCCGACTTGAAGATAGTGACATAAAAGCTTCGTTAGAGCAAGCTCGTGCTAATCTTAAACTACAGCAAGCCGATTTAAAAGAGGCGCTCAATGCTTTTGAGCGTCAAAAAAGTTTGTTTCGTTCAGGTTCAACTACTCAGATGGAACTTGATGCCGCCGAGGCAAGATATGAACGCGTTCTGGCTAATATTGAAGTTGCCAAAGCGATGGTGCTTTCTGCAGAAGTTGCACTTGAGAATACATTGATTAGGGCTCCTTTTAACGGCACCGTTCTTACAAAGAATGCCGATGTTGGTGAAATAGTTGCTCCGTTTGCTGCAAGTGCGAGTTCAAAGGCGGCAGTCGTTACAATTGCCGATATGACCTCACTTGAAGTCGAGGCAGATGTATCCGAGTCTAATATCGAACGAATTACTCCCGGTTTGGATTGTGAAATTACCTTAGATGCTTATCCAGTTTCCGGATATGCAGGGTTTGTTTCTAAAATAGTTCCAACTGCAGACAGGTCGAAGGCAACTGTTTTAGTGAAGGTTGGCTTTAAAGAATATGATTCCCGGGTTTTACCGGAAATGAGTGCGAAAGTACAATTCTTAAGTGATAATAAAACCGCAATAAGAGAAGAAAATAAGAAGCCTGTATTGAGTGTGCTGAGTTCATCGGTAATTAAAGAGGGTAACAACTCATATGTCTATAAAGTAGTAAATGGAGTAGTAAAAAGAATAAAAGTAACCACAGGAATTACTTTTGGTGGGTACCTCGAAATAGTGGAAGGTCTCTCCGATGGGGAGAAAATAATTGATTCACCTGGTCCTGATATTAAAGAAGGTGTTAAAGTAAAAGTTTTAGAATAGAGAAGGAAAGTATATGGCTTCGCTGATTAATATCCGAAATGTTCAAAAATCATATAAAAGAGACTCATTTGAAATTCCCGTTCTCAATAATATTAGTTTTGATGTTGAGGAAGGGGAATTTTTAGCGCTTATGGGACCATCCGGTTCTGGAAAAACTACCCTCCTGAATCTTATAGCGGGTATTGATAAACCGACTAATGGAAGTATAGAGATTGATGGTATTGATATTTCAAAACTCAGCGAAACCTCATTAGCTCAGTGGCGTGCAAATAATGTTGGTTTCGTATTTCAGTTTTATAATTTAATTCCGGTTTTGACTGCTTACGAAAATGTTGAATTGCCATTGTTATTAACGAATCTTTCGAAGGCAGAAAGAAAAAAACATGTGGAAACTGCCCTTAGTGTTGTTGGTCTTGCTGATAGAATGTTCCACTACCCCAAGCAACTTTCCGGTGGTCAGGAACAGAGAGTAGCCATTGCGCGGGCTATTGTTACTGATCCAAAACTTCTTGTCGCTGATGAGCCAACGGGTGATCTCGATAAAAATTCGGCTACCGAAATTTTAACTCTCCTGGAGCGATTGAATACAGAGTTTAAGAAAACTATTGTCATGGTAACACACGACCCAAATGCTGCAGCAAAAGCACATATCACGCGTCATTTAGAAAAAGGGGATCTTATTAAGGAGTCTGTATGAAAATACTGAAACTCGTATTCAAAAATGCCTTTCGGCACAAATTAAGGACGATATTGACCATCCTTGGGATGTCTATTGCAGTAATTGCATTCAGCCTGCTGAGAACTGTGGTAACAGCATGGTATGCCGGAATAGAAGCTTCTGCGGCTGATAGATTAATAACCAGACAGTCAGTTTCATTCATCTTTCCGTTACCTTTGGCGTATTTAGATAAGATTAAGTCAGTGGACGGAGTTGAAGAAGTTACTTATGCAAATTGGTTCGGAGGCGTTTATAAAGATAAAAATCAGTTTTTTGCCCGATTAGCTGTTGATCCGGAGACTATCTTTAAAGTTTATCCCGAGTTTGTGCTGACTAAAGATGAATTGGAAAACTTCAAGAAAGAAAGAAACGCATGTGTCATAGGGGCAGATATTGCTAAACAATATGGTTTAAAACTTGGCGATGTTATGACCCTGGAGGGAGACATATACCCCGGAAGGTGGGAATTTGTAATTCGGGGAATTTATCAGCCTCGTGATAAGACAATAGACGGTACACAGATGCTTTTTCATTGGCAAATGGTCAATGAGCGAATGAAAGAAGAAATGCCGGTTCGGGCGAATGATGTTGGTTGGTATATTGTAAAAATTAAAGATCCATCACTATCTGGGACAATATCGAGAAAAATTGACGATCTGTTCATGAACTCAAGAGCTGAAACGAAGACTGAAACAGAAAGAGCTTTTCAACAAAGTTTCCTTTCTGCAACAGGAGCTATTATAACATCAATGAATGTCCTTTCTTTTGTGATTATTGGAATAATCCTTTTAGTTCTGGGTAACACTATGATAATGTCGGCAAGGGAACGAACAAGAGAATATGCAGTGTTAAAAACTCTTGGGTTCTCCGGTGGGCATATTATCGGGCTTATACTTGGTGAGTCATTAGTTATATCGGCACTTGGTGGTGGATTGGGGATTATTTTTTCTTTTCCAATAATTCAAGGATTCTCTGAAGCAATTCCTAAAGGAATGTTCCCGATCTTTAATTTGGAAACAATAACCATAATACTGGCAGTAGTATCGGTAATTTTTATTGGTTTAGCGGCATCATTATTTCCAATTCAGAAAGCATTACGCACCCGTATTGTTGACGGATTACGGTTTATTGGATAGGAGAAGAAAAGAGTAATTATGAAAATACCACTAAAATATATCTATCGTAACATAATGACCCGAAAGCTCACTACCGGTATAACTATATTTGGTGTGGCTATGGTAGTATTTGTTTTCACCGCGGTCTTGATGATGGCTTTTGGTATTCAAAAAACATTAAAATCAACAGGCTCAACCAACAATGTTCATATTTCAAGGAAAGCCGCATCAGGAGAAATTTCCAGTATCATCGATGGGGAAACTCAAAGAATAATAATGAATCTTCCTCGTATTGCAAAAAATTCCAAAGGTCAAATGCTGGTTTCCTCAGAACCTGTGGTAATTGCAAACCTTGAGATTAAAACGGGCGGACTGAGTAATGTTGCTGTCCGTGGTGTTTCGGAAACAATTTTTGAAGTAAGACCCCAGGTAAAAATTATTAAAGGCCGCAGTTTTAACTTTGGCAGTCGGGAGTTAATTGTAGGCAGGGCAATAGAAAAGAAATTTAAGAATGCTTCAATTGGAAATAAAATAAAAATAGCCGGTGATTATTGGACAGTTACCGGCATTTTTGATACTGATGGAAGCGGATTCGATTCCGAGATTTGGGGAGATGCATTACAGTTATTAAATGCATTTAATCGACCAAATAGTTATTCAACAATAACGCTGAAACTTGACGACCCAAATAATTTCGAAGAATTCAGGAAAGCATTTGAAAACGAACGGAGACTCCAGCAATATGTCCCGAAAATTGAACAGAAATACTTTGAAGAACAATCCGAAATGATGGCTACTTTTATCAGAATTTTGGGAATAGTTATCACAATTATTTTCAGTTTTGGGGCTACTATTGGAGCGATGATTACCATGTACGCCGCAGTGGCAAACAGAACAGTTGAAATTGGAACTTTACGAGCATTAGGATTTAAGAGAAGAAATATTCTTTTAGCATTTCTGCTTGAATCATTATTAATTACAGTAATTGCGTGGGTTATCGGACAGGTTATGGCATTATTTCTGTCATTTCAAAAAGTTTCAACACTT
>CAYTLQ010000217.1:0-27642 GCA_964438715.1 uncultured Ignavibacteriaceae bacterium | reverse complement strand
TTTCCTCACCGCACGCAACTTAATGAAGGATAATAAAACATCGGTTGTAGTGTATTATGTGCTGAGAGTAATTCTCAACTTTATTCGTTCAATCGAGCCGCTCATTTGGGCAATAATTTTCTCTGTGTGGGTTGGTATAGGACCTTATGCCGGTATGATTGCATTACTTGTGCATACAATAGCTTCTAATGCTAAGTTATACTCAGAAGCAATTGAGGGAATTGAACCTGGTCCGGTGGAGGCAATAACAGCCACAGGAGCTAATAAAATACAGGTTATCTGGTATGCAGTAGTTCCTCAAATTGTTCTTCCTTTTCTTTCTTTTACCATTTACCGTTGGGATATCAATGTACGCATGGCGACGATTATAGGTTTAGTTGGAGGAGGAGGAATTGGTACAATGCTAATGCAATACCAGGGATTGGCACGGTGGCACGAAGTAGGGTTGATTGTAATATTAATTGCCTTTGTTGTTTGGGTAATGGATTATATCAGCGCTAAAATACGGGAGGCAATTTATTAATAGCGTTCGTACTATGTGTAAATTTATAATAATTCTGATAAGTAACTTTTTCAAAAAGAAAATAAATAATGTAGAATGGAGTAATATTTATGAAATTGCGTTATAACTTATTAACGGCTTTACTTGTTGTCGTCGGGTTTTCCTTCTTTTTTGTAGCATGTAAAAAGAAAGAAGATGCAAAAAAATCAGTAATCAGTATCAAAGGCTCCGACACTATGGTAAATCTGGTGCAGAAATGGGCTGAGGAATATATGAAATTGCATCCGGATGTTTCTATTCAGGTTACAGGTGGAGGATCAGGCACCGGAATTGCGGCTTTAATGAACGGTACGACAGATATTGCCGCATCGAGTCGTGAATTAAAACCAAAGGAAAAAGAACTTGCCGCAGAGAAAAAAATAGAATATAAACAATACGAAGTTGCACTTGATGGTTTGGCAATTATTGTAAATCCTGCAAATAAACTTGATAGTATAACGATGGAGCAGGCTCGTAATATATTTATCGGTAAAATAAAAAATTATTCTGAACTGGGTGGTAGTGCTTCTAATATAACTCTTTATGGAAGAGAAAATTCAAGTGGCACTTACGAATTTTTCAAAGAGCATGTGCTGGGAAAAGATGAAAAAGGTAATGTTTATGAATTTGCTCCATCTACTCAGGTATTGCAAGGTACAGCCGCATTAGCCGAAGCTGTAGCGAAAGATGTTAAGGGAATTGCCTACGGAGGTGTAGGATATTTTGCTCATAGAAATGATGTGAAAATATTGAAAATCAAAAAGGATAAAAACGCTTTGGCAATTGCCCCTGCCTCAGCGGGAAAAATAGATTATCAACATATTTGGACGAAAGAATACTCAATTTCCCGTTATCTTTATCTCTTCTCTGCTGGTAAAGAATCGGAAACTACCAAAGGATTTTTAGAATATGTACTTTCTGAAGCCGGACAAAAACAAGTAGAGACAATGGAATATATTCCACTTCCGAAAAAATAATATCAATCAATGAATTTGCAGGATACCGGTGTGAAGAATCCTGAGGCATCACAAGGACAATCACCATTTGCACGAAAGATAAAACGCTCTACGCGCATTAAAGAAAATATTATTAAAGGCTTTTTTGCGGTTAACGGAGCGATGGCATTAGTTTTTATAATCCTAATATTCATCTTTCTTTTTAAGGAGGGGATAAAAGCTTTCTCATATATTTCATTAACAGATTTTCTCTACTCTACAAAGCCGGATGAAAATGGAGTAATGAGAACCGTGTTCGAATGGTATCCCACAAGCGAAAATGCCCGCTATTCTCTGGTACCATTAATTATGGGTACTCTCCTCACAGCGATACCTGCAACGATGATTTCAACCTTACTTGGGGTTGCCGCAGGTATTTATCTTTCGGAGATTGCTTCGCCAAGATTCAGAGAATTCCTTAAACCAACAATCGAATTATTTGCGGCTATTCCGACTGTGGTGCTTGGATTCGTAATGCTTGTAATCGGGGCATCGTTTTTCAGTGATATTTTTCATCCCCAAAACCGCTTGAATGCTTTTGTAGCAGCTATGGGCTTATCGTTGGTTATTATCCCGATTATTGCCTCACTGACAGAAGACGCCATGCGTTCTATTCCAAATGATTTACGAATGGCTTCTTACGGTTTGGGAGCAACAAAAACACAAACAGTTCTCAGGGTTATACTTCCCGCCGCATTTAGTGGAGTTTCTGCCAGTGTTCTACTTGGATTTGGCAGGGCAATCGGCGAAACAATGATTGTTTTAATGGCATCGGGAAACGCTGCAAATATTACCTTAGAACTTTTTACCAGTGTTCGAACAATGACTGCAACAATAGCCGCAGAAATGGGAGAAGTTTCGCAGGGCTCGGAACACTATTATGCTCTTTTTTTCATTGGTGTGGTCCTGTTTATAATAACTTTTCTTCTCAATCTGTCTGCTGAATTGATCATCAATCGGATGAGGAAAAGAAACACATATTAGATTATGAGAATTACCAAAAAACATCGCGATATAAAAGGGACAATTTTTATCGGCTCCCTGCAGATTGTGTTTGCATTCTTAGGTATTTTACTAATTTTCATTGTGGGTAAGATCGTTTTAGAGGGACATTCACTTATTACACCTGAGTTTCTCTTCACAGAACCAACTAATAATATGACTGAGGGCGGTATTGGTCCGGCGATTTTTGGTACCTTAGCCGTAACAGTTTTTATGGTTCTTATAGCTGTTCCATTGGGGGTATGTTCTGCGATATTTCTTAGCGAGTATGCGAAAGATACTTTTTTTACAAGGATTATCAGGACTTCAATAAATAATCTCGCTGGTGTACCATCAATTGTATTTGGATTATTTGGATTGGGGTTTTTTGTGTTGTTTATTGGTAAAAGTCTCGATGATGTATTACAAACGGGTCTTTTGTTCGGGCAACCTGCATTATTATGGGCGGCCGCAACTCTTGCGGTATTGGTGTTGCCAATAGTAATTGTTTCTACCTTAGAATCACTTAACTCTGTACCTAAATCTCATCGAGAGGCTTCATACGGTCTTGGTGCAACCAAGTGGCAGACAATAAAATCAGTTGTACTGCCGCAGGCCCGACCCGGTATATTGACAGGAACAATTTTGGCAATCAGCAGAGGCGTTGGCGAAACTGCACCAATATTGTTTTTAGGCTGTGCTTTCTTTTTACCAAATCTGCCAATAGCCGATTTTTGTATTGGTGATTACTGTATCCCAATGATAAATCCTACCGAACAATTTATGTATCTTGCATATCACATTTTTATTTTGGCTACTCAATCGGCAAACCCCACAAAAACTTTACCGCTTCAATATGGCAGTACACTTGTATTAATTGGCTTAACTATACTTCTTAATATCACCGCAATAATATTCAGGTACCGTTTTCGTAAAGCACTTGGAAGGATTTGATTGTAGATGAAAGATATAAAAATAGATGTAAAAGAATTAAATCTCTATTACGGCGAGAAGCAGGCTCTTAAAGATATAACATTAAGTATTCCGGCCAGGAAGGTAACAGCATTTATTGGTCCTTCAGGTTGTGGAAAATCGACATTTTTGCGAACACTGAACAGAATGAATGATCTCATCGATCATGTTAAAATTACCGGCAAGGTGCACATTGATGGTATAGATATTTATGACAAAAACCTTGATGTTGTAAACCTAAGAAAATTAGTTGGAATGGTTTTTCAAAAGTCGAACCTTTTCCCGAAAACTATTTATGAAAATATTATTTTTGGTCCACGGCTTAATGGAATTAAGGATAAACAAAAGTTAAATGAAATTGTAGAAAGAACATGTATTCAAGCCGCTATATGGGATGAGGTAAAAGACCGATTGAATGAGTCAGCTTTGAGTCTTTCAGGCGGTCAACAGCAGAGGCTGTGTATTGCAAGGGCGCTTGCCGGCGAGCCGGAAATACTTTTGATGGATGAACCGGCCTCGGCTCTCGACCCGATATCAACTGCAAAAATTGAAGAGTTGATTTACGAACTTAAGAAGGAATACACAATAGTAATCGTAACACATAACATGCAGCAAGCCGCCCGTGTTTCAGATTATACTGCGTTTTTTTACATGGGCGAACTGGTTGAATATGATAAAACATCGAAAATTTTTACAAACCCATCGGTTAAAAAAACAGAAGATTATGTAACCGGCCGTTTCGGCTGATTAGGAGAAAGAGTAAACTATGGAACGACATTTTGAAGTACAGTTAGAAAAATTAAAAACAAGACTTATTAAAATGTGTAGTCTTGTCGATGAACAAGTTGAGTTTGCTTTGCGGTCAATTGAGGAAGAAAATGCTGAACTTGCGCGGCTGGTAATTGAGCGTGATCAAAAAGTAGATAAGTACGATCTGAAAATTGATAAAATTTGCCAGAAATTATTTGCTCTCTCACAGCCTGTTGCTACTGATTTACGCCTTATCCTTTCATCACTTACTATAAATAACAATCTCGAACGGATTGGAGACATAGCCGTCAACCTGGCAGAGGCACAGCTTCTTATCAGCAAGAAACCGCAATTTTATGACCGTTCAAAACTGAAAGATATGATGCTGATAGTCCGTGAAATGATTTCTGATGCTATTGATTCATTTATTGAACAAGACCCAAAACTTGCCGAAAAAGTAATCCGGACTGATGCGCAACTCGATTCTCTGAATAAAGAAAACCATTCGTATTTCATTGATGTAATGAAATCTAATCAGGAGGCAATCGAAAATGCTGTAGCCTATCTTGTTATGTCAAGACAAATTGAAAGATTGGGAGACCACGCAACCAATATTGCGGAGAATGTGTATTTTATTGTTCAGGCAGAAGTAATTAAACATAATTATGAGAAGTACTTTTTCGGTGGGGAAGGCAAAGAAGCCGAGGATGATGAAGATTAGTTAACCGCTGTTCGTGAGTTTAGTTATAATAAGTTCGGCAAGTTCAGCACTGAAAATATCAACGAGTTTTCCGACGGATTCTCCATCTGTTTGTGGATTGTGAATTATTTGCAGAAATCGGGGAAAAACAGGAAGCATTACTCTAAATGCATCCATCATTACCCTGATAGTGTATTTTTTTTCATCGAAGCCGGAGATATTCAAATCACCAACAAAATGTAATAAAACATCATTCTCTTTTTCATTGAGGTACCGGATAACGGTTTCTTCCTCGTTGCTTATATCATTTGCAATGAATCTCCAAAAAACATCACCCAATAGTATGAATTTACTGGCAAGATAAATTTTCTTTTTGAGAAAAAGAGCAAGTTTTCCGGTGGCATTAATTTCGGTAATGTTAAGGATGTCCTGCATATCAGCAACATACTCATCCACCTGATTTTTGAGTACTGCAATGTAAAGGCTGGTTTTTGAATCGAAGTAATGATATATTGTTGCTTTTGCAATCCGAATATCCTTAGCAATTTCTTCAAGTGTTGTTTTCCGGTAACCCGTTCTGATGAATCTGCTTTCTGCCGCCTTAATAATTTCCTGCCGATGAGTAATGGTCAATGTTCATCCGTATTTTTTTTATTTGTTTAGGAATATTACTTAAAATTGATGAAATGCGGTAATTTCGGATAACTAAAAGATCTGGAAAATTCATTTATCGTTTTTATGATATTTTCCGGAAATTGGCTAAAGTTGCATTCAGATGAGAAAAAAGATGGAAAAAAGTCTTAAAAACGAAAGAATTTAGCAGAATTTAAATACTCTCAAGGTTTGATTATTAGTCTATAACTGAGTATTTTTATTGTTTGTTTCAGAAAATATATCCCGGAGGACTTTAAAGTTATGCCTATGATGGCCCGTATGAGAGATCTGGCACCCGCATTTATTATTACTGTTGGAGCTCTCTTCGTATTATTTATGGTAATTTCCGATTCGAATGTTCTTGAAGCGCTTGGAGCGAGATCAAATAATGTCGGTAGTATCAATGGTGAGGATATAACTTATCAGGACTTTTCAACAACTTTGGAAAGAGCGCGTGAAAATCAGAAAGCCCAAACGGGTCAGGATATCGATGAAAATTCGATGGATGGATTCCGCGATCAGGTGTGGGAGGCGTTGGTTACTCAAACTCTCACTCAACAGAAAATGGAAGAATATGGATTATCAGTATCGGATAAAGAGATACGAGACCTTATTCTCGGAGAAAATCCGCCCGAATTTCTCAAAAAGAATTTTATTGACTCAACCGGAAAGTTTAATCGGGAAGTTTATGAAAGTGCATTGATGGATGCCCGTAATAAAGAGGCGCTCATTCAAGCCGAAGAACTTGTGCGTCAGCAATTACTCGGTGAAAAATTACAACATCTTCTTAATGCTACCATAATGGTGAGTGAGGCAGAAATTAAGAGAAAATTCTTCGATCAAAATGGAAAGATGACTGCTGATTATGTGTTTATTGATATTAACTCTTTCCCGGACTCATCAATTAAAGTAACGGATGATGAAGTAAAAGATTATTATAATGATCATCCGGAAAAGTTCAAAGTGGAAGATCAGCGTAAGTTAAAATATGTAACATTTAATGTTGTAGCTTCAAAAGCTGATTCAAATCTTGTTTTGCAAAATCTCAATAATGTTCTTGAAAAAGTTAAGGAAGATACGGGTTCATTTAAATCATGGGTAGATACCTACAGCGAAGTACCATATTCTTCCGATACACTCGATATAACACAGATGCCTAAGGAAATAGCCGAAGTTATTGGACAATATCAGCCGGGTTCTGTTATCGGGCCTTTATTTACTTCTTCAGGCGGAGTACTTTACAATTATATTAATAAAGCTGATGGTAAAGAGACTTTTGTCCGTGCCTCACATATTTTGATTTCAGCATCTGATAACGATTCCGGTAAGGGTCTGCAGGAAGCTAACCGTATTTACAATGAACTTATTGGCGGCGCAAATTTTTCAGATTATGCAGTTAAATATTCCAAAGATCCCGGCAGTGCTTCTGCGGGTGGTGACTTAGGATGGTTTGGTAAAGGACGAATGGTGCCTGAGTTTGAGGAGGCATGTTTTAAAGGTGAGGTAGGTGTTATTCAAAAACCGGTTAAAACCTCTTTCGGTTATCATATTATCAAGGTAACCGGTCGTTCAAATTCAAGATATGTATTTGAGAAGATAATTAATTCAGTAAAACCTTCTGCATCAACACGCGATGATATTTTTCAGCAGGCATCAGACTTCGCCTATCTTGCTGATAAGAACGGTTTTGAGATAACTGCAGAGCAAGAGAAATATGCTGTTAAGGAAACTCCGGAGTTTAATAAAGATACCTATTCAATTGAAGGAATTGGGTATAATTCTTCAATAGTAAAATTCGCGTTCGATAATGGTCAGAATACTATTAGTCCGGTCTTTAAAACAGCAAATGGGTATGTAGTATTCAAAATATCTGAAGTTATTAAACCCGGTGTGAAGAAATTCGAGACTGTTGAAAAGGATGTTAAAGCTCTTGTTATACGAGAAAAGAAATTTGAAAAGGCAAAAAATATTATTACCGACATTAAGAAAAAAATAAATGGCGATTTAACAAAAGCTACTTCAGTCAATTCTCTTGCACGATTTAACACCGCCAGCGGATTCACAACAAATGGTAGTATTGCCGGAATTGGGCTTGATTATAATTTTGCAGCTACAGCCTTCAAATTACCTCTTAACAAGGTGAGCGATCCGGTTAAGGGACAAAGAGGATACTATCTTATAAATGTAAAAGAAAAGACGAAGTTCGATAGTGTAATGTATGGAATGCAGAGAGATATTCTCCGTGATAATATTTACACCGAAAAGAAACAGGCATTTTTCAATCAGTGGCTCCAGAAATTAAAAGAGGACGCCGAAATTGAAGATAAACGCTATATGTTCTTCGACCGTTAAAAAATTTTAACTATTATGTAATCCCTTCCGCTTTACTGCCGAAGGGATTTTTTTTTGTCCATAATTTTTCAGGTTTTACGATTTGAAAAATAACCAGATAAGTTATTTTCTGATTGAGTATTTTTCAATTCATATTTATTAAATCAGTTTACTATACGAAAAATTGCCTAATAATTTTTAAAGTGATGTATCTGAAGTATCAAAGAACATTTTTACTGCTGACATTAATTTTCGTAGTAACCATTGTTAGAGACGATATTGCACAAAATCGCTATTTTATCGGCATCGGTGGAAATTACACTACATCGGCAAAAATGTATCTTACACCAAACTCTATAGATCCTGTAATCCGAAATAATTTTATTTATTACGATGATATTTTCAGTCCCTCATTAGAAGCAGGAATGTTCGTGCGTGATAATCTGATTCTGAAAATTGAACTAGAATATCAGGATGTGTTATTTAATGATCGTAAATTGATTGTTCTTGGAGCCGGTGGAACCCGCGAGATTCCGGTGGAAGAAGGTTATCAAACTTATATAATGGAACTTTCCACATTGTATGTCTTACCTGTTCGCATGGGTAAGTTTAGTTTCGGAATGGGAGGAGGAATTTCCTACTATATTGGGAAATTTGTCAGAAAAATTGGGGAAATATCTGCTTCTCCAAAAACACGAAAACCTGCTTATGGGATACAGGCAATGCTTACGGTAGATTATGAAGTAAAGAGTAATTTTCTTGTACAATTTTCGTTTAAATTCCGTGACCCACTTTTCCGAACTATTAATGAGTATAATAAAACTTCAACAGTCTATAAAGGGGAAATTATTCAAGTAGGGAATAAAGAATTCGAAACGAAAGTTAATATTGATGGAGTGACATTTTATCTGGGCGGAAGATTATATTTTACCATCTGACACACCAGTAAAAATCTGATGAAGACAAAGAGAATATTTTTAACCGGATTTATGGGAGCAGGGAAAAGCACTATTGGTCTAATTCTTGCCAATACTCTTGGGTGGGATTTTCTTGATCTGGATGCAGAAATTGAGCGCTTAGAGGGAAAAAAGGTTGCAGAGATTTTTAAGGAAAGCGGCGAACAGTTCTTTAGGTTGAGAGAAAAGGAAGTTTTGAAAAAGTCGGTTGAGGGTGATAACAGAGTTATCTCATTAGGAGGTGGTGCATTAAACGATTCTGAGAACCTGCAATTTGTTAAAACAATGGGTAAGACCATTTATCTCCGGAGTAATCCGGAAAAAATTTATCAACGGCTTCGCTTTAAAACCGACCGCCCATTGTTTCAAACCATTGAGAGCGGACCTATTAGCCGAGAAGAGGCATTAATCAAAATTAAAACAATTCTGGAGGAGAGAGAAAAAATCTACTTGCAGGCTGATATTATTGTTGATAGCGATAAATATCCTGTCGGAAAAACAGTAGATTATCTCGTAAAAATTCTCAATAAGAAATATTAGGTAATCCTTCAATTACATTAGATTATAATTATTCTGAGTTCGATTATGAAATTACATACCATCAAAACAGCAACAAGAGAGTACAGGTATTATCAGGGATATGGCTCTCTTTCCTCATTTCGGAAAATATTCCGTGAGACAGGACTACCCCAAAATATATTTGTAATCGTTGATGAAAATGTATTTACTAAATGGAACCTGCAAATCGAAGAAAAGATTCTTCGGGGGATGAAAAAGACTGATACTTACATTTTACCAAACGGTGAAAAAGAAAAAAGTCCTTTACGCGTAATTGATATTATAAGCAGGATGATTTCAGTCGGAGTAAGTAAAGACTGGACTGTGGTTGCCATAGGAGGAGGTGTCACCGGTGATATAGGCGGATATGTCGCTTCTGTTTACATGAGAGGAATACCACTTATTCACATTCCGACCACTTTATTAGCAATTATTGATAGTTCAATTGGCGGTAAGAATGGTGTCAATATGCCTGAAGCGAAAAACTGTATTGGAACAATCTACCAACCATGGTTTATACTTTCCGATTTGCGGTTTCTTGAAACTCTTCCTGCATTAGAAATGAATAATGGAATGGGTGAACTTTTGAAGTATGCATATCTTATCAATGAAGATTTTTTTGAAAAGGTTTCACGAATATTATCAACAGCCGGAACTAAAATCAGAAGTCCTCTATTCAAAGAGATTGTATTTGAGTCTGTTATATTTAAATCAGCCGTAGTGTCGTCAGATGAATCGGAGCGGGGATTACGAAAGATACTTAATCTTGGACATACTTTTGCACATGCACTTGAATCAGCCTCCGGTTATGAAGTAAAGCATGGAGAAGCTGTCGTATTCGGTTTAGTTTGTGCACTTGAACTTTCCCGTTCATTGGGTTTTATAAGTACAGAATTATTTACAATACTAATTCAATTACCTTTGAAACTGCAAATCTCAAGGGAAATTCTATCAGTTAGCTCGAAGGAAATGGTACGGCTTATGGCTTATGATAAGAAAAATTCAGATGGAAAAACAAAATTCATACTTGTTCAGGAAATCGGGGTTGTTGTGATGGATGTTACTGCTGATGAAAACTCAATTAACAATGCAATTGTAAAAGCAAAAAGCCTTGTAAATATTTATTGAAAACCCTCAGAAATCATTCCTTAATTGGCAATTATTTTCAGTTTTGTGGAAATTCAGCTTCTAATAAACAGAAATCACTTGCTAAATAACAATTAATAAATTTTTTAATCCCCTCATCAAGTGCTGAAATTGTTTTAAGAAAAAATTATACAACAAAGCACAGTTGAAAATATCAACAATTTTTGCAAAAAAACACTGTTTAACGATTAAAATTCAATACACGAATTTTTTTTACTTTTTCAACAAAACCTAAACAAATAATCCAAATTCTAATCAAAAAACAGGAGTTTTTAAATTTTTGGCATTTAATATGATATAATTGAGACGAACAGATTAAACTAAAATGCAAGGCATTATTAATACCAAACCGGATAGATGCAAAAGATGCTACGGATGCATCAGGGAATGTCCGGCGAAGGCGATAAGGGTTGTTAACGGACAGGCAAAAGTCATGGATGAACGATGTATTGCCTGTGGTCATTGCGTTAAAGTTTGTACGCAAAACGCAAAAGAAATTTATAGTTTCACACCCTTCATTCTAAATACACTCCTACCCGGATATCCAACCTACGCTATTGTGGCTCCTTCATTTGCCGCATCATGGCCTTCTGATTTTAACAAAATACCTACAGCATTACGAAAGATTGGTTTTGCAGGTGTCATTGAAACTGCTTTCGGTGCAGATCTTATCAGTAGTGTTTATGCAAACGAAATAGATTTTCAGAGTGGAAGAACTGTTATCAGCTCAAGTTGTCCTGCTGTATGTAATTATATTGAAAAATATTTTACAGCTCTGGTTCCGAATCTTGCAAAAA
Source organism: uncultured Ignavibacteriaceae bacterium (assembly GCA_964438715.1). GTDB lineage: Bacteria > Bacteroidota > Ignavibacteria > Ignavibacteriales > Ignavibacteriaceae > CAYTLQ01. The sequence continues at coordinate 16,261 of CAYTLQ010000217.1, read as the reverse complement.
TTGTTTCACCCATGATTGCCACCGGAAAGTACATAAAGGAATTTATAAATCCCGGTGCAAAGGTTGTTTTTATTGGTCCCTGTACTGCAAAAAAAGCTGAAATTATGGATGAAAAGGTAAAAGGGGTGGTAGATGCTGTCCTTACCTTTTCAGAGTTAAAGAAAATTTTTACCGATCTATCAGTTACTATTTCCGAATTGGAAGAGTCCAACTTCGATCCTCCTTATGCAAATACCGGTAAAGTATATCCGTTAGCAGGTGGGTTGATTAAAACAGCAAATATCAAAGGTGATATTCTGGAAAAAGAGGTAATAGTTGTTGAAGGAAAAGGGAAAGTTGTAGAAATAATTGAAGAAATTTCAAACAATAAGATTAACGCGAAATTTATTGATATACTATTCTGTGAGGGGTGTATCAATGGTCCGGCAATAAATTCAGAACTAAATTACTATGGTCGCCGTGAAAAAATTATTGAGTTTATAAACGAAAACTCCCGCTTAGTAGATAAAAAGGTTTGGCAAAGTACGCTTTATAACAGCAGAAACCTTGACCTGCATCGTGAGTTTACGCCAAAAAATCAGCGTAGAGAGATGCCGCAGGAAGGTGAGATCAAGGCAATACTTCAAAGCATTAACAAACACTCGGTACAGGAAGAACTTAATTGTGGCGCCTGCGGATACGATTCATGCAGAGAGTTTGCAATCTCAATTGCCAAGGGGTTAGGAGAAAGAGAGATGTGTTTGCCACATGTGCTCGATCAAATACAGGTGGCGTATGAAAACTTACGAACCACACAGGAGCAACTTCATTCAGCCGAAAAACTGGCATCTATAGGCCAACTGGCTGCAGGAATTGCGCATGAAATAAACAACCCTCTCGGTACTATTATGTTGTATGCCGCATTAATAAAAAAGCAAATCGAAAAAGGCAAAGAAGGCTATTTACCAATTAATGATCTTACCACTATAACAAACGAAGCGAACAGATGTAAAAATATTGTCGAAAATCTGCTGAATTTTGCCCGACAGGGTAAGTTATCTCTCTCAAAATTTGATTGCTTTGAACTTATAACTGAAATAGTACGCAAACTTAAACCAAGGCAAGGCTTTGATGGTGTTGAAATAGAAATAAATCAGGATGCAAATTCATTGGAAATTACCGCTGATAAAGATCAACTCGAACAAGTCTTTTCCAACATTATTATCAATGCAGTTGAAGCAATGGAAAACTCCATTATAAAAAAGTTGTCTATATCATTGCGGAGTTCAGGAGGGAGAATTGAAATTGCTATTACTGATACCGGCTGTGGAATACATAAAGAAAACAGCGGTAGAATATTTACTCCTTTTTATACAACGAAAAAAATAGGAAAAGGCACCGGACTTGGTTTGGCAATAACATACGGAATAATAAAAATGCACAAAGGGGATATTACATTTGAAAGTGAACCTGAAAAAGGCACAACTTTCAGAATTTCACTGCCTGTACAGGCAGTTGTTCAGGAAAACTAAATATACAGGAATATTATGTCAGAATATTATAAAATATTAATTGCAGATGATGATCCGGATAATCTGGAGCAACTAACTCTTTTATTGCAGTCAAAAGGTTTCTCCGTTATTAGTGCAGAGAACTCAAAAGATGCATTTGAACTCTTTCAGAAAGAAAAACCGGATGTGGTCGCACTTGATTTAATGATGGAAGAAATGGATTCGGGTTTTACTCTTAGCTATAAGATAAAGAAAACCGATCATGGTAAGAAGATACCTGTTATTGTAGTGACTTCGGCCACTTATGTTACCGGGTATAAATTTGATGCGTTTACCTCGGATGAAAAAGAGTGGTTGAAATGTGATGCCATTCTTAATAAACCAATAAATATTGATGATCTGATGAAGGTTGTTCAAACCTTCTATGAGTCAAAAATATAATTGTAGGTAAGTTATAAAATTATGCAGGAAAATTCGCCGCGGATTCTTATTGTTGATGATGAAGACGCTCTTCGTACTGCGGTAAGAATGGTACTTGAACTTGAGGAATTTGATGTTCAGGAGGCAAGCAATGGTACCGATGGTATTAAAGCAGGAATTAAAGGAGATTTTGATCTTGCAATTATTGATCTGAAAATGCCGGATGTGAGCGGACTTGAGGTATTGAAACGCATTCGTGAGTCGAAACCGAATACAATTTGTTTTATTGCAACAGCATACGCGAGTTATGATACCGCTGTGGAAGCAACAAAATTGGGAGCTGACGGATACATAATTAAACCTTTCACACCGGAAGAGTTACTGCAGAAAGTTACCACGGGTATGGAAAAGCGCCGTTTTCTGCTTGAAAAAGAAAGGCTCCGCAAAGAAAGGGAAGCGAGTTTACTGGAGGTAGCAACTGAAAGAACGCGTTTAAAGGCTATTGTCAATTCAATACGGGAAGGTATTATAATTGTAAATAAAGGGATGGAGGTGGTTTATCATAATCCGGCGGCATTAAAATTACTGAACATGGAATATATACCACTTGGTGTGCCGATTCTGGAAATTTTACCTCCTCCGATAAGAGAACTTCTTGAAAAGTTTTTCATAAACACCGAAGACTCTGCCCACTATTCTATAGAAATGAAGACAGGTTCTGATGATGACTATTTTATAGTGGCAGAATTAAGTCCTGTACCACACCCTGATAGCAGTCTTGCCGGCGCAGTAATAACTGTTCGGGATATAACAGAATTTAAAAAACTCGAGTTGATAAAAAATCAGTTCATCTCAATGGTTGCCCATGAATTAAAGGCTCCGGTAGCCGCTACCCTGGGATTCATAGACATTTTGCGCCATCCTGATATCGAAATATCTAAAGAGAAACAACTTGATTTTATGAATCGCTCTTATATGAGATTAACCGGCTTATTGCAGATGGTAAATGATTTGCTTGATATTTCGAGAATGGAGATGAATAAAACGGTAAGAGAACTGAGACCGGTTTGTCTGGAGGAAATAATTGCAGAAACAGTACATCTTTTTTCTATCGAAATAGAGAAAAAAGGATTGACAGTAGATATGCCTGATTCGGGACAAAGGCATATTATATCGGCTGATAAAAACGAGTTAAGCAGATTGTTCAATAATTTTATCAGTAATGCAATTAAGTACAATAAGCAAAATGGAAAAATAGATTGTAAAATTACTCAATCAGGTGCGTTTCTGGTTATTTCAATTCGTGATACCGGAATAGGATTAAAACCAGATGAGAAGAACAGACTTTTCAGTGAGTTTTTCCGTGCAAAAAATGAGTTTACGAAAAATATTCATGGTACAGGCCTGGGTTTATCAATAGTGAAAAGAATAATTGATGCATATTCAGGAAAAATTGAAGTAGAAAGTACATACGGACAGGGAACAACATTCAAAATATTTTTTCCGTTACAAATAAAAGAATTGACAGAAATGCCAATTAATCAATCACACTCAATCTGAAGGAATAAATATGTCATTAATAGCTGTTATTGACGATGATCCTGATATTCTCGATGCCAGCAGTCTTATACTGAAAGCGCGTGGTTTCGAAGTGGTTACAGCAAACAATCCGGATGACGGATATGAAATAGTAATGCAGAAAAAGCCTGATTTGATAATTCTTGATGTGATAATGAATGAACCGGATGATGGTTTCTTTCTGGCACAAAAACTACGGAAATCTAACATTCAGATTCCCATAATCATGTACACATCAATCTCGAAAGCTGTAGGAATGGAGTTCGGAGCAGGAGCTATGGTTCCGGTAGATGATTTTGTTGAGAAACCAATTTCACCTGATGAACTTGTAGCGAAAGTTGAAAAGTTCCTGAAACATAAGCCGGAGAGTTCATTATGCTAGTATTCGAGCAAAATTCCCTTGCCGCAGAAATTGCAGAATTAACTGAAAAGTATGGAAAAACGAGGGATGCACTTCTACCTATTTTACAGGGAATACAGGAAAAATATCACTGTATTTCGGACTTTGCCCAGCAGGAGATTGCCCGACATTTATCAATACACCCGGTTGAAGTATTTAGCGTAATTTCATTTTACGCATTTCTTCAGGCAGAGCATCAGGGAAGAAATATCGTGCGTCTTTGTCGAACCATATCTTGCGATCTTGCAGGAAAAAAGGATGTAGAAAAAGCTATTGAGCGTGAACTTGGAATTAAGTTTGGAGAAACCACCAGGGATAACCGGATTAAGCTTGAATTTACAAATTGCCTCGGTTTGTGCGATCAGGGACCAGCAATGATTGTTAATGAAAGAGTATATACCAAACTCGATCCTGCCAAGGCAGTACGCATTCTGAGTGAAATTAAGTAAGGGAAATTATGAATACGATAAACAGTCATGTAATAAAAAAGGGGCCCATGCTGAGTGAACAATACTCACCAGGTATGCAAATTAAGAAAGCTCTTGAACTCGGACGCGAAAATATATTGTTTGAACTTCGCGACAGTAAACTGAAAGGACGCGGCGGAGCCGGTTTTCCCACATCAACCAAATGGATGCTGGTAGCTGCGGCAAAAGCTGAAAATAAATATATTGTTTGTAATGCTGATGAAGGCGAACCGGGAACTTTCAAAGACAGAGTATTGCTTATGGAATTTCCAAATCTTGTTTTTGAGGGAATGGTAATTGCCGGATTTACATTAGGAGCAAAAACAGGTATTCTCTATTTACGGGGAGAATACACTTACATGCTGGAACACCTTGAACAGCATTTATCGAAAATGCGTGAGCAAAATTTACTCGGGAATAATATTGCCGGAAGAATGGGTTTTGACTTTGATATTGTTATCAAACTAGGTTCCGGCGCGTATGTATGCGGTGAAGAAACTGCACTCATCGAATCGCTTGAAGGTCAGCGAGGAGAACCAAGAAACCGTCCACCGTATCCGGTAAATACTGGGTATATGGGATGTCCGACGGTTGTTAATAATGTTGAAACATTGGCGTCGGTGTCACATATCGTAATGAAAGGTGGAAAATGGTTTTCTACACACGGCACAGATAAATCAACCGGATCAAAGCTGTTTTCTGTCTCAGGTGATTGTAAGTATCCCGGTGTTTATGAACTTCCGTGGGGGACAACGATAAATCAATTGCTGGAACTTGCAGGGGCAGAAAATACAAAAGCTGTTCAGGTAGGCGGCGCAAGCGGTATTTGCATTCCGAAGTCGCAATTTGATAGAAAACTTGCCTACGAAGATGCGGCAACAGGCGGCTCTATAATGATCTTTAACGAGTCAAGAAGCATGTTGAGTATTCTGGAAAATTTCATGGATTTCTTCGTTGAAGAATCCTGCGGACAATGTACACCATGCCGAATTGGTAATGTAAAACTTCTGGAAGGGGTACATAAATTATCTGATGGCAGTTATACATTTGCCTATATTAATTCACTGAAGGAGCTTGCAAAAACAATGCAGATAGCTTCGAAATGCGGATTGGGTCAGTCAAGCCCAAATGCTTTTTTATCTATACTTGAAAATTTTTCCGATGAAATATTTCATTCGAAAGGAAATGGAGTAAGTTATGCTTAAGGAATCGGAATCCCGTGCGCCTGTTAGCATGAAATCGCTGAAGGTTGAAAAGCCTGTAGATCTTACTTCGGTAGGAGCTACAATAAGTATCGAAATAAATGAAAAGAAAATATCAGTTCCTCTTGGTACGACAATACTTGAAGCATGCAAACAAAATCAAATACATATTCCTACATTATGCCATCATGAAGATCTTTGTATTGCAGGTGTATGCAGAATATGTGTGGTTGAAGTAGAGGGTATGCGCACATTACAAGCGGCGTGTGCGTTCCCGATAACTTCTCAGATTAAAATAAAAACATCTACAGAAAAAGTTCGCAAAGCCAGACGACATATTATTGACCTTCTCCTCAGTGAGCACTATGGTGAGTGCTATGCCTGTGTTCGCAATAATAATTGTGAACTTCAGAAACTTGCCGGTGAATATGGCGTAGATTCTTTTGTATTCGGACATCCTGAAAAAAAGAAATTTGATATCGATGCTTCTTCATATTCTGTAATGAGAGATATGGATAAATGCGTCCTTTGCAGAAGGTGTGTAAGAACTTGTATCGACTTACAGGAGGTTGGTGTGCTTGAAGCAATAGGCAGGGGCGACAAAACACATATCAGTACATTTATGGAAAAACCTCTCGGCGAAGTTATCTGTATTAATTGTGGTCAATGTATTAATAGATGTCCGACCGGGGCGCTTTTTACAAACGATCCATCAGATGAAATATGGAACGCTATTGATGATCCGAAAAAACATGTTGTTATTCAGACTGCACCATCGCCAAGGGCGGCAATTGGAGAAGAGTTTGGAGTACCGGCAGGGAAATCCTTTACCGGTGAATTAAATACAGCTTTACGGCGTATTGGATTTGACCGTGTATTCGATACGAATTTTTCCGCAGACCTGACGATAATGGAAGAGGGAACAGAACTGCTACATAGAATTAAAAAAGCAGTTGTTGATAAAAACCCTAATGTAAAACTTCCTCAGTTAACATCATGTTCACCGGGGTGGGTAAAATTTATTGAACATTTTTATCCGGAACATCTTGACCATCTCTCAACAGCAAAATCGCCTCAGCAAATGTTTGGTGCTGTAATAAAGACATTCTACGCCCAGGAATATGGTATCGATCCAAAAGATATCGTAACAGTAGCGGTTATGCCTTGCTCGGCTAAGAAATTTGAGTGCAATCGTCCTGAAATGACCGATAGCGGATATAAAGATGTTGATTATGGTTTAACAACGCGCGAGCTTGCCAAAATGATACGCGAAGCGGGTATTTATTTGCCTGAAATGCCGGTATCCGGGTTTGATGAACCATTTGGCGAGGCTTCGGGTGCCGGACTTATATTCGGTGCAACCGGTGGTGTAATGGAAGCGGCATTACGAACCGTTTATGAACTAATTACCGGACGGGAAGTGCCTTTTGAAAATCTTCGCATTACGCCGTGCCGTGGTTTTGAAGGAATAAAACAGTCATCAGTAAAATTAGAAAATTGTTTGTCTGAATATAAATTCCTTGAAGGAGTCGAACTCAAATTTGTTGTTGCTCATGGTACAGCCAACGCAAGAAAGGTAATGGAGTTACTAAAAGCCGGTGAACTTGCTGATGTTCATTTCATCGAAATTATGGCATGCCCGGGAGGATGCATAGGCGGCGGTGGCCAGCCGATACCAACCTCTCCTGAAATACGGAAGAAACGGGCAGAGGCAATTTATAATGAGGATGAATCCTTACCAATCAGAAAGTCGCATGAAAATCCGCATGTAAAGTATATCTATGAGAAATTCCTTACTGAAGGACCATGCAGTAAACTTTCGCACAAACTTCTCCACACACATTATGTGAAGAGAGGTAATTTTATAGTTTAGCTCTCTTTCATCCACAGGAGCCGGCACTGCGTGCCGGCTCAACGGGCGGCCGGAATACTTGTTTTACTACTACCTCAGCAATTTATTCCGGCTGTCCGGTGGTTGCTCATAAGTTGGCCTGATTTTTTAATAAATCCGGAGTGATTTGTATTGTTAGCATTAATACCCGATTGGGCAATCCATTACGACGCGTTCTGGGATGCGGTAAAAAAGCGTAACTATTGGTTTATAAATTTGCGTTATATCGCAGTTTCGATGTTATTCTGTTTTATTGTATTTACAGAACTATATCCGGGATTTTCTTATTCTCCCCAGCAACTGAAGATTCTCCTTATTACAAATGCCGCTATATTAGTTTATAATGTACTTTTTCAGATTTCTGGCTCATTTATTAAAAATGAACCCGGACGACTTAATTTTCTGCATTTCTCATTCTTTCAGATCGTAGCTGATTTATGCGCTCTCTATGTAGTGGTCTATTATACGGGTGCAGTTGAATCTCCTCTGAAAATGTTATTCATCTTCCACATGATAATCGGCAGTCTTATTTTACCCGGAAAAATAGTTTATAGCTTGGCATTTCTTGTAGTGGGTGCATTTAATGTTATTGCATATCTTGAATTTGCAGGGATTATTCCACATCATAAGTTATTCGGTTTCCTGCCCACTTCGTTATATGACGACGGGTACTATGTTTTTATAACTGTTACCTTTTTTTCATTTGTCGTGCTTAGTTGTGTTTTTATTGCCAATAGGATTGCAAGGGAACTCTATTTACTCGAACAGAATCTCGTAGGATCATTGGAAAAACTCAATAAAGCAGAAAAAGAAAAACAGCGTTATATTATGGCAGTAGTGCATGAGATCAAAACGCCATTGTCTGCGGTGAACTCTTATTTGAAGATAATACTTAGTAAACTGCTTGGTGAAATGAATCCACAGATTGAAGAGCGGCTGATAAGGGCTGAAAACAGGAGTAATGAAGCTATTGAACTTATTAATAATGTGCTGAGAATAAGCCGGCTAAAGTTGCTGGATGAATTTTCTGTTGAAAAAATATGTGTTCGCGATACTATTGACCGGGTAGTGAATAAACTTAATTCTCTCATTGAGCAAAAAAATGTTACTATAGAAATAATTGATGAATCAAAGGCAAGTGAACTTACCGGTGATCCGTTTTTGATTGAAATGGTGCTTTCTAATATCATCGGCAATGCGGTAAAATATTCTCATGAAAATGGAAGAGTATGTATTCATCTTCTACGATATGATCGATTCTATGCCATAAAAATCTCTGATAATGGAGTTGGGATTCCCGAAAAAGAGATTCCGAAACTTTTTAATGATTTTTATAGAGCTTCAAATGTGAAAGATAAAGGGTACGAGGGTACAGGTTTAGGGCTTTCAGTTGTAAAACTTATAGTGGAAAGGCATGGCGGAACCATTACCATTAAAAGTCCATCAGAAATTGGTGACAAAAACTATCCGGGTACAGAAGTTGAAATTGCTTTTCAAGTGGGGGATAAAAGTAAATAAATGTCGATAGAGTAAGCGCGGGCATACATACGACTTTATATGCCCGCACACTTACGAGGTTAATTTGAAGAAATTAATTCAACTAAATTTGTAGTCTTTGTGCTTCTTGTTGAACGAAGTTTCTGAATACCTTTTGGTGTCGGTGCACTGCCTGATATATCTGATTCGAGAATTACCGAAGATTTTACCTTCTGGAACATCCCTTTATCTAAGTTAAAGTAACCTTTTCCTGTTCCTGTGATTGTTGCTTTGTTAATAGTATAGCCAGCCTTTTTTACTTCATCGGAAACACGGAGTTTACTCTTAAGGCTTATATCAAAAACAGCAATTTTTTCGTCATTGTATTTCTCAGCGGAAGAATATTTGTAAATACTATTAAAATCAAAGCCAAATAATTGAAGGTTGAGAAACGGTTGTTCAACGGACCAAGATGAGTCTATATGAATTTTATTCCCTGAAAACTTTTTAAAAATCTGTTGAACTGTTGGCCTCAAGCCTCCCTCAACTATACTTTGGGTGAAGTTCTGTTTTTCTACGGCAGAAATAGAATCCTTTACTTTACGAAGTTCGAGCACTTTATCGATAATTTTATCGACGCGATATAGTTCAATTATCTCTCCTTTGTTTGATATTCGTGCATTAAACGGATTCCTGATTAGAGCTTCATACTCCAGAAACCTCTCCCGGTTTGCTGAATCAGTAGGGACACCGGTTTCAAAAAGGATTTTTTTATCGCCCGATTCTGCCTGAACTTTTACTGACTCAATACTGAACTTTACATCCATAGCACCATCGTTCTCAACTTCATTGACGGTAGTTTTGACAATGTAGGTGATTGTTTCGGTTACCTTTTGTCCGAGAGTAGTATCGGCAATAATTTGTTCATCAGACTTTGTAATCGATGTCAACCGGTAAACGAATTCATTACCTTTTTTAGGTGCATAAAGAAAAGTAACCTCCTCTAAATCATCTGTATTGAGAGGCTCACCTTTAATATCCGTAGTATCAAATGAATGATTTGGTTTAACTTCCACGGGTTCTTTCTGGTCTTCTTTGCATCCGGCAAAAATGAGAGTCAGGAAAAAAAACAGATAAAGTGATTTATACATTTGTATTCCTTAATGATAGATTAAATATTTTTGTTTTTTCTTATTAAACGCTTCAAGCTCATGACGAATTTCGCCCAGGTACCCTTTCAGGTCTCCTTGAGTTTTTATAAGGTTGTACAATCCCGGATCGCCGCCCAGGCGGAGTAAACTGTTTTCTTTGATTTCAAACATATCAGGATACAGTTTTTGAAGAGAATATAAAAGACTAATACCAAATTCAACGCTGTAAAATAAACTTCGGTCAGTTACTGATATCTTGATGCCTTTGCAAGTAATACCTTGCAGTTTTGGTTTGGATGCGACCCCCGGAATTATCTCAGGCGTAAATGTTACACCGGTAAGCAGGAAGCCCGAAACAGGTAATTTTTTTAATTCATTAATCAGAATATCCGGTTCAATAAATGGCGCTCCGATCATTAGGAATGGAGCATTTGTTCCGCGTCCTTCAGAGATATTTGTTGATTCTATCAAACAAGTTCCGGGGTAAACAAGAATAGTTTCAATATTAGTAATATTGGGGGAGGGTTTAATCCAGGGGATGGTAAAATCGTCGTAATAACCGGATCGTCTCCATCCTTCCATTTCTATAACCGTAAGACTGCAAGAATTAATAAATTGGTTATTCTCCTCGCCTGAAAAATATTTCGCTAATTCACCAATTGTCATTCCGTAAGCTATTGGAATTTGAGAAATACCAACAAAAGATTCAGCACCTTTTTTTAATACAGGACCGCCTGTATATATACCTCCAAGTGGATTAGGTCTATCGAGAACAATAACGGGAATTTTAAACTCTCCGCCTGCTTCTAATGTGTAATAGAGAGTAGAGATATATGTATAAAAACGAACACCAGCATCCTGTATATCGAATAAAAGAATGTCCACATTTTGAAGCATTTCGCGGGTAGGCTTTTTGGTTTTTCCGTAAAGTGAATAAACAGGGATTCCGGTTTTCTCATCCACACTGTTTTCAACATGATCACCTGCAGAGACATTACCTCTAATACCGTGCTCAGGTCCGAAAAGAGCGCTTATTGAAAAACCAAGTTGATGAAGCGTATCAACTAAATGCGTGCCATTCGGTAAAATTGCCGTATGATTAGTTACTATACCAATCTTTTTCCCTTCCAATAAATGCAATTTTTTCTCAATCAGAACCTGTAAACCTGTTTTAAGCTCTTGTCCTGCTAACGATCGGGAAAAACAAATCAGTACTACTAAGACAGTAAAACGAAAGCTAAAAGGTGTTTTCAATAGATATTACCTTAAGTTTCTTTAAGTATATTTTCACTCAAATAATTTTGAGCAAGCGACCACGCCGCAAGGCTAAGTCCATCCCATATTTCATTGGAATGAATCATATTACGCGTCTGTTCAATTGAGGCGGTTAGTAATTCAAACTCCTCTGTAAAATCTGGCGGGAGAGGGGATTGCCGAAGATCTTTGCCAATAAATACACTGCACATTTCATCTGCGGCGCCGGTAAATGGTGAGAAGGCACCGACAGGTATCATAACTCCGGCAGTGTAGCCGGTTTCTTCTCTAAGTTCTTTTATCGCATTTTCCAATGGAGAAAGTTCGGGTTTCGTTCCACCACAAGGAAACTCGATACTTATCTTTTTGTTTAGATACCTATATTGTTTAACCAATAGCAGGGTGTTTTCATCAATGAATGGTATAACGATAGTTGAACCCGGCGTATGCACATAATGGTACTCTCCTCTTTTCCCTTCATCTATTTCAAATTCATCAATGAAGTACGACCAGTAAGGGTTTTTCATTACAACCCGTGAAGATAAAGTTTTCCATTCCTTCAGCATGGGTAATCGGGAGTTATTTACAATAAAAAAATAGGGACAATGGCAACCATTGTCCCGTAAACAACAATATGATAGCTATTTCAGATAAGTTCATTACGAGAAAAGAAATGGGAAATCTCTTTTTCGGCATTTTCATCGGAATCAGATCCGTGTATTGCATTTTCTGCCTTGTTCGTGGCAAATAACTTACGGATTGTACCCTCATCAGCCTGAGCCGGATCGGTAGCACCAATCAGTTTACGAAATTCCGCGACAGCATTTTCTTTTTCAAGTGCGATAGGCACGCAGGCGCCTGATGTCATAAATTCAACCAATTCGCCATAAAAAGGGCGTTCTTTGTGAACTTCATAAAATGCTTTTGCGGAATCCTGTGAAAGTTTCACCATCTTTAAACCATTGATTTTGAATCCAGCTTCTGTAATTTTTGCAATTATTTGACCAATGACATTCTTTTTTACTGCGTCAGGTTTAATTATTGCAAGAGTTTTATTTCCTGCCATTCATTCTCCTTTATACTTCTTTAGTTGTTTAGATTTTGATTGTAATATGAGGTAAAATCCAAATATTATTTATTTCTTTTTTGTTACTTTCTTTGCCTGTTTCCCTGTTGAAGCCTTTTTTGTCCTAACAGTTGCTTTGGCTTTTACTACCGATTTAGATTTAGTCGCCTTTGTATTTACTTTTTTCGATTTAGCCGATTTTGCTTCAAGAGCTTTTTTCATGGTTATGCCTATTTCGGCAGGGGACTCTACGACATAAATGCCGGCTTTTTTCATAGCAGACATTTTTTCTACAGCAGTACCTTTCCCTCCGGAAATAATTGCACCGGCGTGTCCCATTCTTCTACCGGGAGGTGCTGTTCTACCGGCAATAAATCCTACAACCGGCTTAGTCATATATTTCTTTACATACTCCGCAGCCTCCTCTTCGGCACTGCCACCAATTTCTCCAATCATCACAACACCTTCGGTATCCGGGTCTTCATTAAAGAGTTGTAGAATATCAATAAATTTTGAACCAATAACCGGATCACCACCAATACCAACACAAGTTGATTGACCGATTTTGAGATCGGAAAGTTGTTTTACTGCCTCATAGGTAAGTGTTCCACTGCGTGAAACAACACCGACCTTACCCTTTTGGTGGATGAAACCCGGCATTATACCTATTTTTGCTTTACCCGGAGATATTACACCAGGGCAATTCGGGCCAATGAGTCGAACGCCAAGAGGCTTGATAGTATGGTAAACCTTAATCATGTCGTTAGCCGGAATACCCTCAGTTATACAGATGATGAGTTTAATACCGGCAAATGCAGCCTCGAGAATTGCATCAGCGGCAAATGCAGGAGGTACAAATATTACAGAAGCGTTTGCTTTAGTTTCTGCCACAGCTTCTGCAACTGTATTAAAAACAGGCACATTCTCAAAAGTGGTTCCACCTTTTCCGGGGGTAACGCCCGCAACTACATTTGTTCCGTATTCAATCATTTGTTTTGTATGGAAGGAACCTTCACCACCGGTAATTCCCTGTACTACAAGTCTTGTTTTTTTATCAACTAGAATACTCATTTTTTCCTCTGATACTGAGAATATTGTAAAAAGTAATTAACTAAAATACGGATTTTCATTCGATTTTTTTCTTCTTATAGCTATTAATGATTAGATTCGGAAAATTTTGTGTTGTTCTGAAAAGTGTGCAGTACAATTCTATGGTGGAGAACTTAATCCGGAAATGGAATGGGTTTTAGGGTGTGCGCAGTATCTTCTCCATTTTTTTTCCTTTCGCCAATTCATCCACTAGTTTATCTAAATAGCGAACTTTTTGTGTAAGTGGATTTTCTATTTTTTCCACTCTAATGCCACAAATTACTCCGGTAATTAAACCGGCATTTGAATTAAGTTTTGCAGACTGAAAAAACTGTTCAAAAGTTACATTTTTTGCTATAAGTCTTTTCAATTGATTTTCCTTATATCCGGTCAGCCACTCAATTACCTGAAGAAGTTCTTTTTCAGTTCTTCCTTTTTTTTCAATTTTTGCGAGATAGAGGGGATATACCGAAGAGAAAGTCATCTTTGCAATACGCTCATCCTGATTAATCATTGTTTTTTCCTTAAAAGTAATCTATCTGAAAATTTTTATTTCATTAAGCACCTTTCATTGCATGCTGTCATTAAATAGTTTCCTGAAATCAAGAAAAATTGGCCTTTGACTGAATGAAAATATACTTCAATGAGATTATTAAAAAAAGATTCTTCGAGCAATAAAATAATTTGTAATAAAATATTTATGATTTGTTCAGTAATTCCAAATATGAAAAAATTTATACTGGAACCTGTATAAGATTGTAAGCACTATACCGGACTATTAAAAGATTTTGAATTTTCTGTAAGCAAATCATTAGTCGGGAAAACAAATATTTCATATTCACTCCATTAAGTTCAGGATATTATTAGTTCAATTAGCAGGATAATTTGAATTGTTAAAAATCGCACCGAAGAAATTTTCAGGTTGAATAACTCAAATGAATTGTAAAAGGTTAAACGGTAAAACCTTTTAGAGAAAGGGCAGTTTTAATTAATAAATCCTCTTTAAATTGATCTGACAGAAGTTGAATCCCAATTGGTAAACCATTGGAATCTAATCCGGCCGGAATATTTAACCCCGGAATACCGGCAAGATTTGCAGATGTGGTGTAAACATCACTAAGGTACATTTCCATAGGGTTATTGGCTTTTTCACCAAGGCGAAAGGCAGTTGTTGGCGTTGTTGGAGTAAGTATAATGTCAACTTCTTTAAATGCGGTGTCAAAATCGTTTTTTATAATTCGCCGTAGTTTTTGCGCCTTAAGAAAATACGCGTCGTAATATCCACTTGATAGGACAAAGGTACCGAGCATAATCCTTCTTTTTACTTCCTTTCCAAATCCCTGCGTGCGGCTGTTAATATACATTTCAATAAGATCATTTGATGCTATTCTTTGTCCGTAGCGAACACCATCATATCGTGAGAGGTTTGATGAGGCTTCCGCAGTGGTGAGAATGTAGTAAGCCGCAATCGAGTATTGTGTATTTGGCAAACTTATTTCTTTTATTTGAAAACCCTCCGAGAGGAGAAAATCTTTAACCTGATTTATTCGGCCGAGAATTTCATCGTTTAAGCCTGACTGATAGTATTCTATGGGTAAACCGATTACCGGCTTTTTTATTGATGATTGAAATACAGAGGAAAACTCAAATTTTGCGTGCGAAGAAGTTGAATCTTTTTCATCATGACCTGAAATTACTTCAAGGATGAGAGCTAAATCTTCAGGAGAATTACCCAGAGGTCCAATTGTATCGAAAGATGAGGCAAAGGCAGTTAATCCGTACCTTGACACAAGTGAGTAAGTTGGCTTTAGCCCATAGACACCACAAAAAGCTGCCGGTTGACGAATTGAGCCACCGGTATCTGTGCCAAGTGAGGCATCACAAAGACCAGCAGCTACGGCAGCTGCCGAGCCACCACTTGAACCGCCTGGAACATATTCGGGATTGATGGGATTACGAACTGCTCCAAATGCCGAGTTTTCATTTGAAGATCCCATAGCAAATTCATCACAATTTACCTTCCCCAGAATTATAGCGTCCTCATCTATAAGGCGCTGAACAGCTGTTGCTGTATATATAGGTTCAAAATTACCTAGAAATTTTGATGCACAAGTCATTTTTTGTCCCGCCAATGACAATACATCTTTAATGGCAAAACTCATTCCGGCCAATTTCCCATGAGAACCTGAACTTATCTTTTTTTCAATTATTTCGGCTTTCGTAAGAGCTTCTTCAGAAAAAACGGAAAGAAAAATATTTAAATAGGAAAGTTCTTCAACTTTCTGAAGAGATCCTTTTATATTATCAACTAAAGAAAGCTTCCCCTCCCGAATTAGTCGTATTTTCTCCTGGTGAGTTTTATATGCGGACAATTTACTATGATCTTATGATGTAATTACAATTTATTTGTGAGATCGTTTTTTGTTTCTGTTATCTCTGTCTCAACATCTTTTACAGCCTTTTTAAATTCTCGCATACCTTTACCAAAACTTTGAAGCAGTTCAGGGAGTTTTTTAGGTCCAAAAATCAGAAGAGCTACCAGGATAATTACCAGAATTTCTCCACCGCCAATATTAGAAAACATGGCTTTATCCTATTTATTTTTCAGAAATTTCTTTTTTTTCGGAATCTTCGTCTTTAAGATCTTTTTTAAACTCTTTCATACCCTTACCAATACCCTTAGCTAATTCGGGTATTTTTTTTGCTCCAAAGAGAATAAGAATAATAAATACTATTATAGCTATCTCACCAATGCCTAAATTTGAAAAAATATTTTT
>CAYTLQ010000216.1:0-5629 GCA_964438715.1 uncultured Ignavibacteriaceae bacterium | reverse complement strand
TCCAATAACCCACGACCAGGACTGACATGAATCGAGGGGATGAACAAATATACTTTTGCCGTAACACCATCGTTGAAAGATAGAAGCCATTTGCTTATTGATTCCTCTGCCAGTTCTTCCAACGTATGTCCGTGAGGACTTTTTGTCAGACTACTTCCCCGGTACTGGTTTATGGTCTAGTACGCACATAGTTCTTTCTCACTAAGAAGCTCATAGACGAGTTTACAACCTGAACAACAAAAATTCTTACCATCATAAATTATAGTGTCAGTTTTGCAAATTTCCCCGCAATGATAACACAAAGTATTTGTATTTGTTTCTTTTAAAGACATTAATTATTGCTAATTAACAAATATTTTATCACTTTTAATTATGTTAATTATCCGCACAATTTGTGCCAAAAAATTGTCCTATTTAATACAAAAAAAGAGCCTTTTTTTCTTTGATTTAACGCTTTTTATTTTTTAGTTCGTCGGGTTTCTAAAATGTGAGAAGAATTGTAATCTTTAATTTCAAGATTTAAATATTTTAATGATGTATGGGCAGTTTTACTTCAATTGGTAAGTATCCATATTTTGTCAGTATTTCCCTGGTATCCTTAAAAGCTTCCATTGCCAGTTTCTTATCGTTTTTACTCAGAAAAGTGTTCACAGAGTCACTTCTCACCATTTCTGGAGTAATGAGAAAATAACCTTTTTGTTTTCCAACATATCCCTTATATACCCATAATGGCAGGAATTCAACATTTTTTATTGTTAATCGTCCGGAGTTAAGATTTTTCTGCAGTACTACCGTAAGGATGACACTTGCGTCTGAATATCTCCATCGCTGATTTGATATAAAATTACCAAGCGAATAGGCTATAAACACCGAATCTAATTTACCGTTAACCGATTTTTTTACTTCGAGAGGCTGTATAACATGAGGATGACTGCCTATTATCAAATCCGCCCCTTTATCAATGAGGAATTGAACAATTTCTTTTTGATAGTCATTTGGCTCACGCTTATATTCGTCACCGAAATGCAGATAGACAGCAACAATATCCGATTTTTCTCTCGCCTTCCGGATATCTTCCGACATTAATTTTTTGTCAATCAGATTTACAGTATAGGGTTTTGAAGGTGGAATTTTATTTCCATTTGTCCCGTAAGTATATGCAATAATACTCATTTTAATACCCTTCAGGTCAATCACCCTAATTGAATCTCTGTCTCGTTGGCTTAAATATGTACCGACATAGGAAATATTCTCACCATTTAAAATCTCTATAGTTCTTAATAAACCTTTCTCTCCTCTATCAAGACAGTGATTATTGACAGTGCTTACCATATCAAAACCAACTAATTTAAGTGTAGTAACATAATCATCGGGAGTATTAAAAAACGGATATCCCGAATAACCTGCTTTTTTACCTGCTGTTACGGTTTCAAGGTTACCAAAAACGAAATCACTCTGGTCTAAATAGGAATGGATATACCGGTAGGACGGTATGAAATTGTAACTGTCAGCTTCTACATGTGCATATTGGAATTGAACCGAATGACACATAAGGTCACCAACCCAGGAAAGTCGAAGAGTTTTAAGAGAATCTTCAGAAACTTTAAGCGGTTTCGTTAAGGACGGATTATTTGATAAATAAGAGAACTGGGTGGTAAAGAGAAAAATAATAAAATTTATTAAGGCAATCGGATGAAGAGCTACTTCTTTAAGGTTCAAAACCATTTTTGTTAATTCCTCACCCGATTACCTGATGTGATAGTCTATTCTTTAGAGCCTTTTCTGTCCTGTTTAACCTGCTGAATATCATTCCTCACATCCTGAGCAAGTTTTTTCAATTCACTGAGACCTTTACGAAGCCGTGTCCCTGCGGCAGCTTGTCCTCTTTCGTAAAACTTCACGAAATCCGGTTCGAGACTTTTTACATGTTCAAGAAGTTGGTTGTATTTTTCCATTTATATTCTCCTTATAATTAATTAAGTGCAATTTTCTAATACTATTTCTGCAATATCTTTAACAGATACTTGTTCAGTTTTTTGATGAGCCTTTACTCCATCAGTCATCATTGTCATACAAAAAGGGCATGCTGTGCCGATTGTATCAGCTTTGGTTGCCAAAGCCTCACGGGTTCGTTCCTCGTTAATTCTTCCCCCTTCTACATCCTCCAAAAACATTCTGCCTCCACCGGCGCCACAACAAAATCCTCTGCTCCTGTTACGCTCCATCTCGACAAGTTTCAGCCCTTTAATTGCTTCGAGAGATTCGCGTGGAGCGTTGTAATTATTATTATATCGTCCAATATAACAGGAATCGTGATAAGTTGCTGTAACATTTTGAGCGGAATCTTTAAGTTGCAATTTACCTTGATTTATGAGTGAATTAATGAGCTCGGTATGATGTATCACTTCATAGTTCCCGCCGAACTGAGGGAATTCCTTTTTCAATGAATTAAAACAATGTGGACATGCAGTAACAATTTTTTTCACACCATATCCATTGAGTATTTCTACATTTTCCTTGATAAGTTGCTGAGCAAGATATTCGTTGCCAAGTCGTCGTGCAGTATCGCCGTTGCATTTTTCTTCAGTTCCCAAAATCCTGAAATCAACTCCTGCTTTTTGCATAAGTTGCGCAAAGGCTCTCGATACCTTTTTGTAACGATTGTCATAGGAGCCTGCACAACCAACCCAAAAAAGGTACTCAGTGTTCTTATCCTCAGCCATTGTTTTAATTCCCATTCCTTCAGCCCATTCAGCTCTGGCAGACTGATCAAAAGCCCAGGGAGTATAATTATTTTCCAGACTCTTGAAAACATTATTTAACTCAGCAGGAAAATTTGATTCGCTCAGCACTAAGTGTCTTCGCATATCAACAATAGCATCAACATGCTCAATCATCACTGGGCATTCTTGTACGCAAGCATTACAGGTAGTGCACTGCCAAAGCTCTTTATCCGTGATATAGTTATGCACGAGTGTTTTTTCCAATAGGGACTGTTCTCCCCCTCCTGAAATCAGTAAAGGAGCTTTTTCCTGAGATCTTTTGCGTATGTCAACAATTATCTTTCTCGGAGAAAGCGATTTCCCCGTGTTAGCTGCCGGACATACAGAGGTACATCTGCCACATTCCGTACATGAGTACCCATCCAATATCTGTTTCCATGAAAATTTCTCAACATCATCTACACCAAACCACTCGAGTTTTTCATCTTCAAGATTTATTGGCTTGAGGATGTTTTTCTGGTCATCTAACCTGGCAAAAAATACATTTGGTATAGATGTAATTACATGGAGATGTTTCGAATACGGCAAATAATTCATAAACATAAATACAACTACGATATGTATCCACCAGAACACCTCATAAAAAATCTCGGCGGATGAGGTTGATGACCCATATATCGCAGGGCTGAGGGCCGCAGAAAGTGGTCGTAGTTCATATTCACTAAGAACATAGTTGTGCTTAGCAACTGCGGATATATTTTGACCGAACATTGAAAAAACAACCATAAATATCATAAGGAGAACAAATGCCGCATCTAATTTGCCCTTACCCTCAATATCGAGCCTTTTAACTTTCAGGATAAATCTTCGATATAAGGCGGCGAGCACAGAAATTAGAACAAGAACACCGAATAAATCCTGTGTTAGTGTAATTAAAGAGAAAAATGGTCCCAGAAACACAAAACTAAAGGTTGGTGAAAACCCCTGAATTATTGCTTCTAAAACTGCGAGGAGGAATAAATTGAAACCCCAAAAGATGAAAAAATGTATTAGTCCTGCACCCGGTTCCCGCAATAGTTTTGATTGGCCAAATGCAATATACAGCACATTTTTTATTCTCTCTCCTAATCTATCAAACCGTGAGTCAGGTTGTGACTGTCGTATATAACTTATAATTCTTTTAATATTATAAGTAAAAAGGCTAAATGCGGTTAAAAGAAGTAGAGAGAATAATACAGTTTTCATTACTCATCGGCCTTAATAGTTGAATTAAATTTTATAAAAGAATTTACTACCGTAGTAAAGCCAGCCCCGAATAAAATTTTTGCGATTGTCCATAAACCCAAAATTTCGGCGCCAACATAAACACTTTTTAGAATATCTTTTATAAAAAATGCGTTAAGGTATAAAACTCCAAATAAAAGAATCAGAAACTCACCAAGTAAAAATAGTGCTATTAACCTTAAAAATCCCTGCCTTTTACTAATTAATGAACCCACTATAACCACAACAAGAGGGAATGATAAGAGGTATCCACCCGTAGGGCCTGATAGTCTGTAAAACCCTTGTTCTAATCCGGGTACATTTGCAAATACGGGCAAACCAATTACCCCAAGAAATAGATAAATTATTTGAGAATAAAAAGCATTTTTTGCACCTAAATATAATCCTGATAACAGAACAACTGTCGATTGAAGCGTGAAAGGCACAGGCTGTACAGGTATAACAATCTGTGCGGATAAGTAGGTAATTAAAACAAATAATAAAATTCCGGATAATTTTTCGTTGACTATAAAATGTCGATTATTAGAAAAAATGTTCGGGCGAGAACTCAGATCTAAGTTTTTCATCATTTAACAGAATTTTCCTGTATAAATTTCAATGTTCGTTCGAGTACTTCGTCAAATTTTTTATTAGTGCCATTAAAAGGATGCGATATACCAAAGGTGTGACCGGTATTCTCAATAACTTCGAGCCTGGAGAATCTTTTATCACTCCATGAGTATAATTCCCACGCTTCTTTTAAATCCACCGTCTTGTCCTGAGAGCCGTGCAAAATAAGTAACTTTTTATTCAGAGCGCCAACACTGTTTTTAATATTTAATAACGATTCACTAAATTCTTCAATAGAATATAAGTAATCAGATTTAAGATAGAACTCTAATCCTTCATTATTCGTAAATATTTTCCACTTCCCTGTTGTTTTCCAGATTTCTTTTTGTCTTTTTGAGTATCTATCGAATTTGCTTATGGAAGCCCATTAACAATCATATTGACTTTTGAACACGAATTACCACAAAGTAATGAGATTGCTCTACCGAGACTATGTCCTATAAGTATTATCTCCACCGGAACAATTTCATAAATGTTTCCATTACAAAGAGCATATATAAATTCCTTTAATTCTTCTACCTCGAGAACCGGAGTATTACAAGAAAAGATTTCCGGATTATTGAGTTCTTTACCCGGAAAGCTAACTCCACTGTGAGAAAAATTGAAATTTATAGTAGAAAAACCTTTATGGAAAAAATACTCAGCAGCATAGGGAAAGAAACCCCAATCCTTGAATCCTTTGAATCCGTGAACAAAAAGAATAATTTTAGTGACAGGGTATTCTTCAAGATAACGAATATCGAGATGCACACTATTACCCGAGTTAGTCTGCATCACAAATTCTTTTTTCATCGTACGAAATATGCACTTAAAGGGATAAAAAGTCAAGAAAATCGCCAATTTTCAAGGAAATTTCAATATTTGATGTAAATTCCTAAAATCCGATATAGAGGCGAAAATTAAAGGAAATTTCTTATTGAAACTATGAATTTTCATTTGAGTTAGACATTGATAAAAGATTTTTGCTTGAGGGATGATTTTTTGGGTCATTAAGAACAAAGTATTTCCCTTAT
>CAYTLQ010000215.1:0-11547 GCA_964438715.1 uncultured Ignavibacteriaceae bacterium | reverse complement strand
TTGCATTTGGGACAATTTTGTATCCGGCTTTCCAGTGCACCATTAAATCGCGTATAATGAGTTGGTTAAATTCATTATCCTCACACAGCAGGATATTCAAGTTTTCCAGACCTCCCGGGTGTGATTTCTCCTCGGGGGTGGTTTCACGAATTGTGTTCTCTTTTCCGATGAGGAATGGCAAACGGAATGTGAAAACAGAGCCTTTATTAACAGTACTTTTTACAGAAATTTTACCAGATTGTAACTCAACAAGCATTTTAGCGATTGTTAGTCCAAGTCCTGTACCACCTTGTCGTGCACTTTTTTCCGTTCCGCCTTGTATAAAATCTTCGAAGATAATTTTTAATTTATTTCTCGGGATACCAATTCCGGTATCGGAAACCTTAAACTCCAACTGTAGGTTTTTTTTCGTTCGCTCGAATACTTTTACAGTGAGCTTCACCTCGCCTTTCTCGGTAAATTTTATGGCATTATTAAGAAGATTAAGCAGTATTTGACTCAACCGTCCGGGGTCGCCAATAAGATAATCTGGAACTGCAGGATCAATCTCTTTTACAAGTTTAATATTTTTTCTTTCAGCTATCAAACGCACAATCATAAATGCCTGATTGATGACACTGCGCAGATCGAAATCAGTTTTTTCAAAAACCAATTTTCCGGAGCGGATTTTCGAAAAGTCAAGCATATCATTTACGATATAGAGGAGATTATCGGCTGATACAGTGATCGCGTCAATATATTCAAGCTGTTTTGGGGTGGGCTGAGTTTTAAGCATAAGGTAAGCTGACCCAAGAACAGCATTTAAGGGAGTTCGTAATTCATGGCTGATATGCGCAAGAAATTGTTCTTTTGCCCGGTTGGATTCCTCCGCCAGGCGCTTTGCTTCTATAAGTTCTTCTTCTACCTGTTTACGCTCTAAAGCATTGCTAAAAATCTCTCCAACGATGTTAAGAAAATTCAGCTCTGAATTAAGAGCATTCTCCTGTTGTGAAAATGAGAAAAATCCGGTATAACCGGTTGCTGAGCGTTTATTATGCGTTCTGATAATAAAAAAACCGGTAACACCAAATGGTAATAGATTTTCTAATTCAGGGCAATGTTCACATTCTTTTGCGATGTTGGCTGAATGAAAGGATATAAGATCTTTTTTACTTTCCAAAATTTTTAGAATTGCGGCGCCAGCAACAGAATCGAAAGTCTTAATAATTTTTTGAAGAGATGGCGCACTCCAGCGGTATTTTACTGTTGCTTTATGAGACTTTCCGCCCGAAAAAACAATATGTGCCGCCTGCGCATGAATAAAATTACATATTTCCTTTAACCCATCTCTTATTGCTGAATCGACTTCGTGAACGGAAAGATTTATAAAACGCGTTGACAAGGTGGTAATAAATTCTTCTGTTTTTACGCGCTGAAGTAACTGGTTTTCGACAAGCTTACGGTCAGTAATGTCGCGGAATGTTCCTTCAACTTTCCACTCTTTGGTCCCGGGATAGGTTCTCAAACGCGCATTCAGTGAGGAATAGATCATTTTTCCTGAACGCGATTTAAACCGAAGTTCATAATCAACAATTTCTTTCGTCCTGTAAAGTTTGAAGAGAACTTTTTTGAAGTCGGATTCATCATAAAGATAACCTGAGAGTATGTGTGAGCCAAGTATAACATCTTTTCTGATATCGAGATAGCGTTCGACAGATGGACTGATTTCCTCAATAAGTCCGTTTTTATTAACAATAAAATAAATATCATGAACATTCTCGAACAGGCTACGAAGTTTTTCTTCACTCTCAGATAATGCATTCTGAGCGAGTCGTTTTTCACTAATATCCTGAACCGTACCGAAAAGTTTATAAAGTTGTCCGTTGCGGAATACAGGATTTATTTTAAGTAAGGCATAAAGAGTAGAATTATCATCAAGGACAAATCGGGTTTCCAATTCAACCGCTTGTCCTAAGGTCATTATCTTTCCGGTGATTGCATCAAGAATGTGTTTATCATCAGGGTGAACCAGTTTCAGGAAATCATCGAGTGTTTTGGGAGTGTCCTTTTCCTTAATTCGCACAAGGCGGAGCATTTCATCCGACCACTTAAATTCTTTCGTCTGCAGATTATATTCCCAGTTTCCAAGTCGAGCGATTCGCTGTGCTTCGCTGAGAAATGCCTGACTTTCTAAAAGCGACTCTTCCACCCGTTTACGGGATTTAATTTCGTCTTCCAGCTCCTTGTTTATGTCCTGCAACTGTTGTGTGCGCTGTAATACTCTTCGTTCAAGTTCCTGATTAAGACGAAAAATCTGGTCTTCAAAACTTTTTCTTTCAGAGATGTCTTCAGAGATAATAAGTACTGCTTCAGCACCGTTACTCTGCCGGAAATATCTGCCTGTTTCTTTTACCCAGAGTGTTGTACCATTCTTGCGTCGCTTTAATGCCTCCCAAACAAATTTACTATCTTTATACTTTATGCAATTTTGAATTTGTGTGCGAATGTGTTCTGCGAATCGAATATCGAAAAAATCGAAAATTGGGCGTCCGTAGAAATTTGATGCACTATAGCCAAGATCCCGGGTTGCCTGATCGTTGGAGGAAATAATTTTTCCATCTGCAGTTACAGTAAATACCATCATCGGTATGCTCTCGTAGAGCGACTGAAACCTTTCTTTAGTTTCCTTCAAGGAGATTTCAGCACGACTTCTCCCTTCTTCAAGCCCCAATGCAGCAACAAGAATGTCCATTAACTTTTTATCATTTTCCGAAAACTCAATCGGTTGATCGAAGATAGCCGCAAGTGTCCCGTAAAACTGTTTTTCGAAGTAAATATTCCGTCCGAAGAACACTTTCCCAAAGAATGAGAGAGAGTCATCGGTAAGGTTCATAAAGTCAACAAACTCTTCGCCGTTTTTTAGAACAGGTGCTGTTCCGGAAGTCTCCGTTACTTTTTCCAGGAACTTTACAAAAGCATTGTGCAGAACAGAATTTTGTATTCCGATATCTGAGGCATTTACCTTGGGTGAAGACTCTTCAGTTACCCTATTATAGTAAATATACCGTGCATTCCACAGGCTTCCAAACACTTTTGTTATTTCATCGATATTCGCTGACCTGTCGAAGCCCAGTCCAACCAGACATTCATTAACTCTCTCGAGTTTTAATTCCGATTTGCGCTGTTCTGTAAGATCAATTGAAATTACAACGCAGTGGGATACTGTATTGTGTTCATCGAAATACGGATAGTAGGTAACATTAAAAAACCGAATGCCTTTGGAAGGAACAGGAAACCATGCCTGATAATTTACTACCTGTCCGCTGAAACACTTTTCGAGATGCTTTTTAATATCATTATCGAACGCACTCTTACCCCATATATCCTCCACAGATTTTCCTAATATTTCCTCTCTCCGTCGTTGCACGGCAGTACAATAGACATCATTCACCGCTTCATACTGATAATCACGATTGATTAGTGTCATAAAGGCGTGAGAGGAATTTACAATAAATCCGTAACGACGACTTAGTTCCTCAGCTGAAATGGTATTTTTGTTATCCATAGAGTAAAAGATAAAAATAATATTCGATAGGGGTGGTTTGTAAAATCACAGAATATCAATCATAAATTATCACGCGTGGAATAAAAAGCCATCAATAAAGCTCAAGCGATAGAAGTACATCTTAAGAAATTTACGAAAAGCCGGTTAAATTTTATGTTAAATCATGTTGTAAAAATGATGTGAATTCTTAATTGTTCACTTGAAAAAAATGACAAATGTTTTTGGGGATTTGCACGCGTCTCCGGAGGATGGTTCCGATCATCAAAATTTCAAGTTAACCCCAATTTATCAACAATTAATAAAGGCACTTTCCCTACGGGTGTACGACATTTTGAGCTTAGATTTATTTTCAATTTGCGATTAGAATTAGATAATTTTTCTCACCTGTTAGGGATCGGATTTAACAATCCAGAGGATTTTCAATCCGGAGGATTTAAAAATTTTATCAAACACCTAACCCTGAAAGGGTGATATTTTTATAACAATAGCTATCCTTACTTATCCTGAAAACCCTGAAAGGGTGATATAATTGTGGCATTGTCCGTTAGTCCGTTAGCTAACGGATTAGCCAACGGATCCCCTGGCGGAGTGCAGAGAAATTATAATTCCACCCCGTCGGGGTTTATTTTGTTTGTGTTATTATTATACTATCCAGAGGATTTTCAATCCAGAGGATGTTCCATAATAATACAACCACCTTCGGGGTTGCCAGGATGAGTGAACTATTGCAACAACTAATATGTCATCACTTATGGAACATTCTCTGGATTGCAATTATAAATGAAGGATATTTTATTACTATTTAATATATATCATTTTAACCGAATCGTAATATCATTAAACTGCTAATAAATACCATCCGGAGGATTTTCAATCCAGAGGATCTTCGATCCGAAGCATTTTCAATCTGGAGGATCTTCGATCCAGAGGATCTTCGATTTGCGATTAGCTCAATTAATTTTCGACCATTTTGTCGTACACCTTTCCCTACAATCAATTAGACGGAGAACATCGGGCTTGTTATATTTACAGTTTAATACAGAGAAAATCCTTTAATTATTAAAAACATCAATTTTGATATGCTAAATCTTACGAATTTCCTGATTAAAGAAGAGATTGGTTTTTTCAAACTATCTAATACATACCACATATTTGATCCTGCAACGGGAGTTGAAGTGGGTATTGCGAAAGAAGATATACCTCTGTTAGTAAAAATTCTTCGTGCCTTTCTAGGCAGTCGCTTATTTCCTACAACAGTTCATGTTACCGATAAACTTGGTACTCTTATATTCACAATTAAAAAAACAGCAATGTTTCTTAAGGGTACTGTTACTATTTTTGATGCTAAAGGCAACAAACTGGGGTCGATGGTGAACAAAGTATTTACTATTGGCGGCAGTTTCGATGTATTCAATAATTACAATGAAAAAGTTGCCAGTCTTCAGGGAGATTGGGTTGGATGGAATTTCCGTTTTATCAGTAACAACGGAAAAGAAATTGGAATTGTATCGAAGCAATGGGCGGGGTTTGGAAAAGAAATCTTTACTAATGCGGATAATTATATAATTTCTATTAGTGATGGTCAGCCGGGTGCCGCAAAAACAATTTTACTTTTAGCTGCAGCGCTTGCAGTGGATATTATTTATAAAGAACAATCCAATTAAAGCAGGAATACAAAAGAATTCCATAGCATTACAATATTGAAAAATATTCTGAGTAAATTTTTATGCCCACTGTTCTCGAGCTCCTGCAATTAACATCCGATTATTTTGCGAAAAAGGGAATTGATTCTCCACGATTAAATGCGGAATTGCTTCTCTCGCATGTGCTGGGGTGCAAGCGCCTTGATCTTTATCTCTCTTTCGACAAGCCGGTTCAGGAGTCAGAAGTTAATCGGTATCGTGAAACGGTGAGAAAAAGGGGAGCATTTACACCGCTACAGTATATTATCGGAGAAACTGATTTTTATGGAATTACCTTAAAGGTAAATTCACAAGTTCTTATTCCACGCCCTGAGACAGAATTATTAGTAGAAAAAGCGATTACTATTGCCCGTTCAAACAAAGTTACATCAATTCTTGATATCGGAACGGGCAGTGGAAACATTGCAATAGTGCTCGCACGCGAATTACCGGAAACACTAATAACTGCTATTGATATAAGCAATGATGCGCTCAACCTTGCAAAAGAAAATGCAGAGCGTTATCAGGTTTTACGCAATGTGCAATTTTTACAGTGTGACATATTGCAGGAAAATGAAGTATTACAAAAGAAGTATAGTATGATAGTATCCAATCCACCGTATGTTTCTTCTGACGAATATCCCGCATTGCAGAAAGAAATTACCCTGTATGAGCCGCGGATTGCCGTAACCGATGAAGCCGATGGATATCGTTTCTACAGGCGGATTATTCAACTAAGCTCTTCGTTGCTTGAGCCCGGCGGCATGGTTATTTTTGAGATGGCACTCGGACAGGCAGAAGAGATTCACAAACTACTGCAGGCAGGTGGGTTTACTAACATTGAGTGTATGAAGGATTATCAGGGAATTGAACGAATAATTTCCGGAAGAAAACAATGAAAGTAGTAATACAAAGGGTTAAAGAAGGAGGAGTTTACATTACAAATCCGGATTACTCCGCCGAGATAAAAAAGGGTTTTGTAATTTTACTTGGCATTCATGTCAATGACACAAAAGCGGATGCGGAATTTCTTGCAGATAAATGTGCAGGGTTAAGAGTTTTTGAAGACGCAAACGAAAAAATGAATCTCGCCCTCACTGATGTTGATGGTGAGGTGCTTGTTGTTTCTCAATTTACTCTGTATGGAGATGCGAGGCGTGGTAACCGACCAAGTTTTTCAGAGGCGGCAAGACCCGATACAGCGATACCGCTTTATGAGCATTTTATTGCAAGGTTGAAAACGGCTCTTGGTGACGAAAAAGTTAAAACCGGAATTTTCGGGGCGATGATGGATGTAAAAATTTTAAATGATGGTCCTGTTACGATTATTATAGAAAGCAAAAAGGATTAAACATTGTCCCGCGTGCTGATGATTTTTTTAGATGGTGTCGGTATTGGCAGGAATGACATAGATAACAATCCTTTTATTAAGTACGGATTTAAAACTTTTCACGATATTTTTGGCGCAGTTCCGGTATTGGGAGCCGAAACAAAGTCCATAGATAGTAAAATACTATTTCCGGTAGATGCATGTATGGATGTTGAGGGATTACCACAAAGCGGTACAGGACAAACGGCTATTTTCTGCGGAATGAATGCCTCAAAATACATTGGAAAACATTTTGGTCCGTTTCCGTACTCAACTCTTATACCGGTGATAGAAAAAGAAAGTATTTTTCAATATTGCAGGGAGACGGGAAAACGCGCTTTTTTTGCTAATGCCTATCCGCATGTATTTTTTGATTACCTCAACAAAGGCAGAAGTCGTCTTAGTGTTACATCTCTAAGCTACCGGTCGGCGGGTTATTATCTTAATACAGTGGAACAGGTTCTTGAGGGAAAGGCGCTCACTGCTGAAATAACAGGCGAGAGGTGGAATATGAAGTTAGGATATTCACTTCCGCATTTAACCGGCGCAGATGCGGGAAGGCGATTATTGAATATTTCTCAGGACTATGACTTTACTCTTTATGAATATTTTCTTACCGACCATGCGGGGCATGGAAGAGATGTAGGAGGAGTAGAACATGTACTTCGCATACTCGATGATTTTCTTTATACTGTTCTTACTGAACACAATGAGGAAATGACAGTTTTCATTTGCTCAGATCATGGCAATGTAGAAGATCTTTCAACAAAAAGCCATACAACAAATCCCGCATTGTGCATTGCGTCGGGGAAATATGCTGATGTGTTCTACAATAGTGTGAAATCATTACCGGATATTAAGTCATCTATTCTATTCTGTATGAATAACTGATTGAAACACTACTTAATAGCTCTCAGCAATGATTGCATAAACTGATTTCGTATGTTGAGAAATTACCCTGCAATTAAACTCTGTATTCTCTTTATATCCGGCATTCTCCTGCAGTACTGGCTTGTATTCGATATAACTCATCTTCTCATCATAACAACAGGGGTTATACTCCTCATTTTATTTTTTCATATAAAGCCGATTGAAACACATACAAAAATCCTTCGACAGGTATTTGTGGTTCCACTCGTTCTTAGTCTTGGCGCACTGATTTTTGAGGTACGAAATCCTGAATTGAAGCAGTATCCATTTCCGGTGAGCGAGGTAGATGACATTTCTTTCAGGGGCAGAATATATAAGGTCGAATTGTTACGCAAAACATCAATACAGTTACGGATGGAAGTTTCAGAGATAGAAAGGGATTCATTTTCTCTGAAGAAAAATTTTTTGAGTATTGTAAATATTTATGAAAAAGATTTCAACAGGCGGTTTTTACTATTTAAAGCGATAGCGCCGGGGATGGAAATAATTGTAACCGGAAATTATACGCGTGGAAGTAAGCCAAATTACCCGGGGGGCTTTCATTACGCTGAATACCTGAGAAAGAATGGGCTGGCAGGCATACTTACAGTTTTCGGCAAGGAAAATGTTCGTATTACCAATACAGAAAAAGACCCGGTTTCTGCAACAATACATACGATAAGAGTAGCAACTGCTAACGCACTTGATTCGCTGTATTCTCAAAACACTGCGGGACTTTTGAAAGGTTTGATTCTTGGCGATAAATCTGATATTGACAGAACAATTCAGTCGGAGTTTGTAAATGCAGGTGTTGCTCATGTACTTGCTGTATCGGGATTGAATGTAGGATTTATTCTCATTGTTTTGTACTTACTGCTTGGCCGATTTTCAATCTATCTACGGAGTTTGGGTGTTCTCGCAGGATTAATTTTTTTCGTGATGTTATGTGGATTTTCTCCACCCGTATTGCGTGCGGCAATTTCTGCTCTCATCATTCTGATTGTTACAATAACCAACAGAGATAGTAATTCACTTAATACTTTATTCCTTTCTGCGCTGACGATTTTACTATTTTTCCCGTCGGATTTGTTCTCACCCGGATTTCAATTATCATTTGCGGGGGTGCTTTCACTTATTGTTGTAAATAAACCTTTGCAAAACCTTATCAACAAGGCGGGAATTAAGAGAAATTGGCTGAGGAATTTCCTGTTACTGTGTGCAATGACGATTGCCGCACAGATTGGGACTTTGCCCATTACAAACTATTATTTCGGAAAAGTATCGCTGACTTCAATACCGGCAAATTTACTCGTGGTGTTTGCGATAACAGTTATTATGGGTAATGGATTACTGAGTTTATTGTTTTATCCGTTACTTTCAGTATTGGCGGGATATATAGCTGCAACAGGTGAAATGATAGCACAACTAACATTCCGGTTTGTTTCGTTAACGGGGGGAGAGTCATATTCTTATCTTGCTGTGGCAGGATTTGGTCTGTTTGCAATTGTATTGTACTATCTCATTCTGGGTTGTTATATCTATTTTGAAAAGAGCATGAAATCAGTGAAATCACGAATAGCACTATTTGTATTCTTCATGCTCTCTTTAATTGTATTGGTTATGACGATGCAAAAGCCTCTGTTCCCGAGAGGTGAAAATAATCTGCTGATTTTTCAAAGCGGGAAAAGCGGAGTATTGGTTTTTTCATCAGAGGATGGGAGAACACTGCTTGTAAACGGAGGAGAGACCACTCCGAAATCGAGCGCGGCACAATATGCTCTGATACCGGTGCTGAATGCCATGGGAAAAAATTACTTCGATGCCGCAATAACAAATGGAATAACAAACCCTTTTTTCGGAGGAGTATTTGAGTTAGCGCGTTATGGAAAAGTTTCAAATCTCATAATACCATTAGAGAAGGAGGATTCTTCTAATGCTTTGGCTATAGTGGAGCAGTTACAAAGGTTTGGACAAAATTATACATGGATACAAAGAACACCTTTTCAAAGAGGTAATGTTGTTGTTCATCCACTGTTTATTAAAAGTACAACCGGAAAAGAATATCTGTCATATACATTCTCTTTTGGAGCTGAAAACATTGTACAATGTCCTGCACTGAAAACCGATGAGCAGAAAACACTAGCCCGAATGTATGGTGTGTTTCTAAAAGCAAAGATACTAGTAATTGAATTATCCTCACGACTGCGTGTTATTACGCCTGAATTGCTCTCGGCAGTGCAACCGGAGATTATTGTAACAACAGGATATGTTCCCAATAATATCAAAAACACAATTGATAAAGTTACTGCATCAGCAGGAATTGCAAAGCCACAACTTTTGATAACTGCCGATGAGGGGTATATTCATTTTCGTAATGGCTCTGTTGTTCGGTAGAATATTGACACAAAATCACATTACAACCGTTTGGTGTTGAACAAAAACATTCAATCATCCGGAAAATCCGTTAGTGTAAAAAAAAAGTACTAAACTTTTAAAAATAATTTTCGAGTATTAAATTAAAGGAAGTAACTAAAAAAATATAAAGTAACTGAAAACAGTAAATAAACCTAATAAATAACCCAATGCAAGGAGAAACAAAATGACGCCGCTAACTATAGAGTCGTTATTTGCAACAGGTCACGATGCTGAAAAAAACCAGTACCTTGTAATGGCAGCATTAAAGAATTATCGTGAATCATTTAATCAAAACAAATTATTCCCGGCTCTTTCGGAATTAATTTCTTTGATTACAGGCCTGCAAGGGATTCTTGAACAAAAGGAATTTTTGGAGCGTGGACTCCGTAGGCAAATTAGCGGCGCAGAATTAAATGGTAATGGAATAATTAATGAACTACCTGCGCCGGAAAATAATCCTGACGGAGGGGTGTTTGATTTCATTCATTGGGCGTTACCGGAACTGCAGGAGGTTATGGAGGAGGGAAAAGCGATTTTTGATTTTGTTGATGAAAATATAAAAATACGGGAAATAGGAGTTATTCCATTGTATAAACAGGAGGGCTATCTGATTATTCCTGATATTAAAAACAGCACTCTGGAAATATTATTATTCGAACTATCGCTTTATACTGCTTCCGGTGAGGAAATGAGATTGTTGAAGACCAGAATTGTGAAAGAATACTCTTTGTATGAAAAACAGCCGGAGGAAATAAAAATTGATTTAATCCAAGAAAATACTGAGTTACCAAATCCGGCAACATTTGGCTGTGAAACTGAATTGGATTTTCCTTTTAAGGAAACACTTATGCCCGTAGCAAAAAGAAAATTAATAAGCAAATTAGCAGCGTAATAACAGTTGTGCAGTTTATTAGACTGATGTTTTAGTATTTATAAGCCGGTAGAAACATTGTGTAACTACCGGCAATATATTTTTACTATTGTTGCCTGCAATGTTTAGACATACAATGCACTGCCAAAGTCACGGCGGTATTTTAATGTAGTAGGATGTTCTTCACCAAGGTATTTGAATATTGCTATGCACGCCTTCCTTGAGCCATCATCATCGTAATATCTATCGTTCCTGATGATTTCAATAAACCTTTCCAATGCTGAATCGAAGTTTTGTGATTTTATTTCTTCAATGGCTTTAATATAACTGTCTTTAACATCTGACTCCGGAAGAGTATCTGCATTTTTTGACATAACTTCACCAAGATTAAGTAATGCCTCGTGAAGATCTAACTGTTCTTTTGAAGGGTTCATTGCTTTGAGAATTTCCATAGCCCGCTTCGGATCTTTGAAAAACAGAAACTTTGCAAGCATTATTTCTGCATCGGGAGAGCCGCCTTTTTCAATAAGCGATTCAAGCATTTTTACAGCATTATTACTCTCACCCCGCTCAAATAATTTAATTGCTTCATTAAGTTTTTCATTTCCTTTTTGCGGAATATACTTTTTCAGCCATGTTTTAATTCTTTCTTCGGGTAATGCGCCAACAAATTCACCAACGACCGCACCGTTGATAAATAATTTTACCGCCGGGATGCTACGGATTCCGAATTCGACAGCGATTTCCTGATTTGCTT
>CAYTLQ010000214.1:0-10224 GCA_964438715.1 uncultured Ignavibacteriaceae bacterium | reverse complement strand
TATGCCTAAGTCTCTGGTTCAAATCTCCCTTTGTCCGACTCAGACGGTGTGGGTTCCCCACAATATTTTCCGAAATCTCGAAATATCTCCTTTCAGTTTGACGAATTGGAGTAATTACAAAAGCCCTTTTTTAGGGCCTTTTTCGTTTTAACTTTTCACAGCGGTATTCCTAAGTTTCGGGTTCAAATCCCCCTTTGTCCGACTCAGACGGATTGGGGTCACCACAATATCTTCCGAAATCCCGGAAAATCTCCTTCAGATTGACGAATTGGAGTAATTACAAAAGCCCATTTTATATGGGCTTTTTTCGTTTTAACTTTTCACAGCGGTATTCCGAAGTCTCAGGTTCAAATCCCCCTTTGTCCGACTCAGACGGATTGGGGTCACCACATTATCTTCCGATGCGGGCTCGCTAACCGAAGGAATAAATGAACTGGAATTTTTCAATGGTGTTTCAGTACCTCGAAACAAAGAACTTATACGAATCTTTAAAGACCTTGAATTGGTAGAATATCTTGGGTCTGGCATCCCCAGAATCTTACAATTTTACCCAAAAGAGACTTTTTACTTCAGTGAAAATTTCCTTCGAATTGTTTTCCTTGCCGATAAATATGTGGTTAATAATCTTAAAACATCTTCCTACGACCAAGTTACCGACCAAGTTAAAAGGCTTATATTAGTTATAGATAATGAAAGTAGTCGTGATTTTTTAATGAGGAAATTAAATCTCACTCATAATAAAACTTTTCGGGATAACTACCTGAATCCTGCAATAGAACTTGGTATAATTGAGCGTACAATTCCTGATAAACCCAATAGCAGTAAACAAAAATATCGCCTAACAGAAAAAGGTATTCAAATAAAAAAACAATTATTTGATATTCTTTAGAGGGTTTTAATTTTAGGGTAGATTTACATCATAAATTCAACCCACAGAATGCATAACAGATAGTCCGTAACCTGACAACTCAACACGATAACTTATTTAATAAACCCGGTAAAAGTACTTACAAATTTGCAACACAGAAAAAGGATAACTGTAGGAAATTCACTAATATTGATTATTAATTGATTAGCATCTCCGCCATTATGATGAGGGACTAAAAACATTTCGATCTAATCCCGATGTACAATTTCACATAGCGAATAAAAATATTTATATCACCTACACCGCTTAGTATAATGTTTTGTTTTTTCATATAAATACTTTATCTTAAGTAAGAATTATTCTTATTTAAGAATTATTAAATGTATCACAACAAAAATACTTTATCCTCAAAAGGTCTCAAGATTACGCCTCAGCGTGTTGCAGTTATGGATGCACTGAATAGCTTGGCATCTCACCCAACTGCGGAAGCTATTATTACATACATCCGGAAAAAACATCCTAATATTGCTCCGGGTACAGTTTATAAAACTCTCGAGGTCTTTGTGAATAAAGGAATAATTAAAAAGGTTATGACCGACGAGGGAATTACCCGTTATGATCCAATTCTTGAGAACCATCATCATCTCTACTGCAGTAAAACCGGAGAAATTACCGACTATGTTGATGAAGAATTAGATCATTTACTCAGGGAGTATTTTATGAAAAAAAAGATAAAGGGTTTTAATGTTAAAGGCATTACTTTACAGGTAATTGGGGATAGAGAAACCGGTAAAATGAAAACATCATAAACAGTAAAAAACTAACTACAATTCAATTCTCAATCATTGAAAGGAACTAAAAACATGTCAGGAGAGCAAAAGTGTCCGTTTACGGGCAAACTTGGTGGTACTGCTGCCGGAAGAGGTACCACTAATCGACATTGGTGGCCTAATCAATTAAATTTGGGCATTTTACATCAACACGCACCAGCATCCAATCCGATGGGACCTGATTTCAACTATGCTGAAGAATTCAAAAAACTCGATCTGCAGGCACTGAAAAATGATCTTTATGCATTAATGACCGACTCCCAGGATTGGTGGCCGGCAGACTGGGGGCATTATGGTGGTCTCTTTATTCGTATGGCATGGCATAGTGCAGGCACTTATCGTATTGCTGATGGTCGGGGAGGCGGCGGTACTGGTAATCAGCGCTTTGCTCCGGTAAATAGCTGTCCCGATAACGGCAACCGCGATAAAGCTCGCCGTTTGCTCTGGCCTATAAAACAAAAATATGGTAATAAAATTTCCTGGGCAGATCTTATGATTCTTGCAGGAAACTGTGCTCTGGAATCGATGGGCTTTAAAACATTTGGTTTCGCCGGCGGAAGAGTTGATATATGGCAACCCGAAGAAGATATTTATTGGGGAAATGAAGATAAATGGCTTGGTGATAACCGCTACAGCGGTGATCGCGAACTTGATAACCCATTAGCTGCTGTGCAGATGGGTTTAATTTATGTTAATCCCGAAGGACCGAATGGCAACCCTGATCCTGTTGCTTCAGGAAAAGATGTTCGCGAAACATTCGGCCGCATGGCGATGAATGATGAAGAGACCGTTGCCTTGATTGCAGGGGGACATACTTTCGGAAAAGCTCACGGCGCAGGTGACCCTGCCCTTGTTGGACCTGAACCTGAAGGCGCTCCGATTGAAGCTCAGGGCTTAGGTTGGATCAATAAGTTTGGTACCGGTAAAGGTAAAGATACTATAACAAGTGGTATTGAAGGAGCCTGGAAACCGAACCCAACAAAATGGGATATGGGTTATTTTGATATGTTGTTTGGGTATGAATGGGAGTTAGTCAAAAGTCCCGCCGGCGCTTATCAGTGGCTTGCAAAGGATGTTAAAGAAGAGCACATGATTCCCGATGCACACGATCCATCAATAAAGCATCGCCCAATGATGACCACTGCTGATTTATCTCTTCGTTACGACCCCATCTATGAACCCATCGCTCGCAGGTTCCATAAAGATCCCGAAGCTTTTGCCGATGCCTTCGCACGCGCATGGTTTAAATTAACACACAGAGATATGGGTCCAAAAACTCGCTATTTAGGTCCTGAAGTTCCTGAAGAAGAGCTTATCTGGCAGGATCCTATTCCGGCTGTTGATCATCCCTTAGTTGATGCACAGGATTTTGCCGCATTAAAAGAAAAATTACTGAACAGTGGATTATCCATAACCGAGCTTGTTTATACAGCGTGGTCTTCTGCCTCTACCTTCCGTGGATCCGATAAACGGGGAGGTGCAAATGGCGCCCGAATTCGACTTGCACCACAGAAGGACTGGCAGGTAAACGAACCGGCACAGCTTGCAAAAGTACTTGGTGTTCTTGAATCAATACAGAAAGAGTTTAATTCAGCTCAGAAAGACGGCAAGAAAATCTCATTAGCTGATTTAATTGTTCTTGGCGGTTGTGCGGCAGTAGAGGCGGCAGCGAAACTCGCCGGTTATGCAATTGAAGTACCCTTTACACCTGGTCGTATGGATGCTTCATTAGAACAGACGGATGTAGAGTCATTTGCTGTTCTTGAGCCTGAGGCAGACGGATTTCGAAATTATCTGAAAAAAGAGTTCAGTGTTTCCGCTGAGGAAATGCTTGTAGATAAAGCCCAGCTTCTTACACTAAGCGCTCCAGAAATGACTGTTCTTGTTGGAGGTATGCGTGTATTGGGTGCAAATGCCGGTAATTCAAAGCACGGCATTTTTACTCATACTCCCGGAAGACTTAACAATGATTTCTTCGTTAATCTTCTCGATATGAGCACGGTTTGGAGTCCTGTTTCCGATAAAGCCGATGTTTTTGAGGGCAGAGACAGAAAAACAGGTGAATTGAAATGGACCGGAACCCGTGTTGATCTTATTTTTGGTTCTAATTCTCAACTTCGTGCTATTGCAGAGGTTTATGCACAAAACGACTCTAAGGAGAAGTTTGTTCGTGACTTTGTTTCAGCATGGAATAAAGTAATGAACCTGGACCGTTTCGATCTGAAATAGTAAATTCCGGTAAAATACGAATTCTTTTGAGTTCGGATGATTTAATGAAAGTTCGGCGGAGTATTTACTCTGCCGAACTTTTTTTCTATACATATCACAAATGCCTGAGAGGGAGAAATCATATTTATTCTTGGGTTGTCAGTTTTCCTAACATTTTCACAATCATTTTATAAGATTCATTTTTCCTGTCAGGGTTCTGTTACCGGAGGTTAAACGATAAAAATACAATCCGCTCGAAAGGTTTTTTGCATTAAAAGAAATCTCATGCATTCCTGCTTCCTGCTCTTTGTCAACTAATGTTTCAAGTTTGTTTCCGAGCGCATCATAAATCGTTAATTCAACTGGTCCTGGTTCAGGTAAAATATAAAATATAGTAGTGGTTGGATTAAATGGATTTGGATAGTTTTGATATAAATGAAAAGAAACATTTGCTGTATTAACTACAGAAATCTCTTCCGAAAAACTGAACTTTCCGTCAAAATCAATTTGTTTTAACCGGTATCGTATCGTCCTACTATTTTTATTATATGTTTCGTCAATAAATGAATAATACTTTGTGCTAACTGAATTTCCCGCTCCTTGAATAAAGGATAGCACTTCCCATTCGGCCTTATTATTGATTCTCTGAATTTCAAATCCCCTGTTGTTGGTTTCTGTTGCGGTAACCCAGTTTAACATAATTTTATTACCTGCCAATGCACCTGTAAATGATGTCAATTCTACAGGAACAACCATCTGATTGAGAAAAACCACTACCGGCGTACGCGCAGTACCAACTGCAAGATCGGGTAAGCCATCACCATTCACATCACCAAAAGAAATTGAAGTGGCTGATGAGCCTGCTATGTAAAGCCATGTAGGGTTCTGGTCAACTATACCATTTTTGTTAAGATATATTTCTATGCGTTTTGTTCCAAAATTCACTGTCGCCAATTCAGGAAATCCATCACGGTTAAGATCACCGGTAATTAGTTCCTGACAACTGGTGTTTGTGCTTGCTGAATTCCACCACGCTGTAGGAAGAATTGTTCCGTTATCATTTCTGAATATCTGATGCGGACTACTGCTCCCTCCGACGGCCATATCAAGAAAGCCATCTTTGTCAAAATCTGCCCAGGCAATACCCTTTTGTCCTCCTGTATATCCGCTTTGCCATTCAGGAAAGAGTGTCAAAACACCATTATTATTAAAGTAAATTCCTGTTTGATAGTTATACCATTTCGATACAGCCATATCGCATTTATTCATATATGTATATGACACAGATACGACTGAGCCCGAAGAAGGAGCGCCACCGATCGATATCCAACCGGAAGCTGGATCATAACAATAATTAGAAACAATATTACCGTTGACTTTAACAGTGTCAATACTATACACAGGATAGTACGGTAAATGAAAAGCGCTACGCGATTGAACAATAAATTGCATTCCGGAGACTTTAACCAGACTGCTTTTATTAATATCGTTGAATGCAACATTATTGGAGATCATCATATCCGATGAAGCCCAGTCATGTGTAGTGCTTAAAACGCCATTGTTATTGTAATAAATTGTTATTGGTTTCATAGGATCGACTGTATTTCCCTGATTAGCAAGTGCAAGATCCTGATCTCCGTCACCATCAATATCGGCAAAACCGGCGCCAACTGTCCATGCAATCGGACTAATGCTCCAGCCCGGTGAAGTAGC
This sequence comes from uncultured Ignavibacteriaceae bacterium, assembly GCA_964438715.1. Lineage (GTDB taxonomy): Bacteria > Bacteroidota > Ignavibacteria > Ignavibacteriales > Ignavibacteriaceae > CAYTLQ01. The sequence continues at coordinate 4,605 of CAYTLQ010000214.1, read as the reverse complement.
CAATCCTGATGCGCCATTAAAATACATTACAGTGGGAACAAATGAACCATCACCATTTGCAGAAAGCAATTCAGGCTTTCCATCATTATTGATATCCACCCATTTAATGTCAGTAGTAGATTTTTCATCAGCGGAAATCCATGCGGCTGTTGTCGTTAGAGTTCCATTGTCATTACGATAAATGATGTTTTCATAATCGTTTATTGGAGGAAAAGAGTTGCTGAAGTAACAGCCTGTGGCAAGGTCGAGATCTCCATCTCCGTCATAATCTCCCCAGGCCATTCCTCCAATTTGCCGCTCAAGTGTTGATGTCCAATCGGGAGTTGTACCGAAAGGTACTTCGCCGGTAGAGAGTATAACTTTTCCCTGTTGTAATTCTTCTGATTTATATTTATTAACTATTTTACCATCGGGTGAAATATCGATGATATATTGATCTGACTGAGGAAAAGTAATCAGACTACAAATTAAGAAAAGGAATAATGTAAGGCTTCTCATAGGGGTACTCCTTGAACCTTGAGCAATTTGAAAGATTTAACTTATTAATTTAATAAATTCTTTTAGTAGAGTAATAAAATAGAAAACGCCCCTTTGTTCGGGGCGTTTTACCATGAGGAAGCTAATGATGAATAGTTTAACGGACGAGATTTGTTATTTCCTGCAGTAAATCATCTGCAACTGTAATAATTCTGGCGCTTGCCTGAAAACCTCTCTGCGATACAATCATTCTTGTGAATTCTTCCGATAGATCAACATTCGATTGTTCTAAAGCGCCGGAATGTATGTTTGTCCGGGTTTCCTCACCGGGGGCTCCGATTGTTGCCTCTCCGGAATTTGCAGAAACTGAGTAAAGATTATCACCAGCATTAATAAGTCCGTTGAGATTTGTAAAATTAGCTACCATAATTTGAGCCAGATTGCGGGACTCACCATTGGAGAATACCCCGACAAGATGACCGTACTGATCGATACTTAAATTGCTGAGTGTAGCTGATGCAGAACCATCCTGAGAAAGCGCTGACAGTACAGAATTAGAAGATGTCTGGGTAACACCACTAAAAGCACTGCCAAAATCAAGTTGAATGTTCTGTGCACTTGCACCGCCGTTTGGTACAAAATTCAGTACCGGAGGATTAGGCGACATCGTATTTATTGAACCATCGCTGTTGAATGTTATAGTTCCAAGATTACCGCTCAAAGCGCCTGAATCTGAAGGGAATGTCGCTTTCCAATTCCAGTTGTTTGCAGATGTTTTTGTAAATTTTAAAGTAAGCGTGTGAGGACTGCCAAGTGAATCATACACTGTCAGAGTTCCTGTAACAATCGTCGGTTTTCTGTTCTGATCAACAGCCGATGAAATTGTTGTTGTATTTGCTGTTTGTTTTACAGTAGTCGGATCATAGCTGAAGTCTATACCTAATTGTGAGTTCTGTATCTGCACCGGTGCAGGAGTTGCGCCGTTCATTGTCACCATTTTACCATTATCGTTCGGATCGAAAGTAACAGTTATCGGAGCCGGGGAAGATAGAACAACTGTACCACTGCTATCTTTTAATTCATATGTTAAATTATACGCATCTGTTCCGGTTTTTGTATATGTCGTAGTAAATGTGTATTCGTTCCCGAAAGTATCATAAATTACATTGTCTTCAGAAACCGATTCTCCGTTTGCCAGTCCGCTATCGATATTACCGGATTGCAGATATTTTTCACTTCTTGTAATAGAAGAAGAACTACTTAAATTTCCTCCCCATTTAATATTCGATGTTGCAACTGCAGGAAGTTTCATCGCCGGATCAATGATAATATTTTCAAGATTGTTTCCGGGAGGAATAATACCTTCTTCGGTTGCCATCTTACCCTGAACAAAAGCGCCATTTTGCGCACTAACAAGCATCCCCTTTGCATCGAATATAAAAGCCCCTGCTCGTGAATAGAATCTTTCACCATTTTTTTCGAGAATGAACATGCCGGGACCCTGAAGTGCTAAATCGGTATATATACCGGTCCTTTCAAAAGTACCCTGATTCCAGTTACGGTCAATGGAGTTCACTTTCATTCCAAGACCAACCTGAAATGTGTTTGTTCCGCCGCCTGAGTTTGTCGGATTACTGCCATAACGGACAAACTGACTAAATGTATCGCTAAAAGTTACACGAGAGTTTTTATAACCAAGACTGTTTACATTTGCAATGTTATCGCCGATAACATCCATCATTGTTTGATGATTTCGAAGACCGGAAACACCGGAAAAAAGTGAATTGAGAAGTGACATATTACCTCCTAAGGTTAAGTGTTAATTTGTCCGGCTTCAGTCAGTCGGCCGGACCGGAGCGTCCTTAAAAGGTCCCGCTCCATAGTTATTTAATTAATTAAATTCTATGCAAAAACTACACTGTCTATATTCGTAAAGACAGAGTCATTTCTTTCTGATAATTTCATCGCTGTTATAACGGTTCGGTTAGGCACATTAACAATAAATGCCATATCGTCCATCATCACTAATGAATCTTTTGCGCCTTTCGCTTCTGCTTTTTCAACTGCATTCTGCAGTGAATTTATTGCGACATCATCAAGTTTAATATCCCTGCTTTCCAACCGTTTAACCGCGTGTCCGGAAAACTTCAGCTTTTCGAGTTCATTCGTAAATACCGATTCAAATGAATCTCCGGCATTCCGGGTTGGAGGAGAGAAGAAATCTTCTCCCTGAACAATTGGAACAAATGGCACTTTTATGCCGTTAATCATTCCGCTCATTTATTTACCTCCATTTGTTGTATTAAATATTTCCATAACATCGGATAACTGATATTCTGACTTTCCAATAACAAGCCTAGTACCATTTTCGGTAAATCTCAGGCTACTGATAATTCCGTATTTGCAGATATCAACCGCCATATCCTCACCTGATAGATTTTTACTTATAACCTCGAAACGATATTCTCCCATTGGAACCGTCTCACCTTCATTATCGGTAAAATTCCAGGAAAGTTTATGCTCTCCCTGACTTTTTTCTGCATCAGTTATTTCTTTTACCAATACACCTTCTTTATTATAAATTTTTATTGTTACCGATGATGCTTCTGCAGGAAGGTTATAGCCGAGTGTAATACTTGACTCACCATTATACTGAATGTTATCACCGGAGAGTTTCACCTCTTTGCCAATAAGAGCCGCAGTCATTGTATTATTAATTGACTGCGTAAGCTGGAAGTTGGCATTTATCCCTGACTCCATTGCCGTGTTGAGATTTGTTAACTGTTCAAGAGAACTGAACTGTGCTAACTGTGCCGCAAACTCTGAGCCCTCTGTTGGATTAAGAGGATCCTGATAGCGAAGCTGTGTAATCATGAGCTTCATAAAATCATCTTTTGCAAGCACACTTTTTCCGGTACCAAGTGTACCCGTAGCGCCACCCGAGCCAATATTACTTATCATCTTACCTCCTTTTAAGCCAAATACTCGTATGTGTTATAACCAAATCGCTTAATCTGCATAACCTCTTTAGGTTCTCCCTCTGTTACTGTTTTTTCATTAGGGAGTTTTTTCTTTGCATACCAGAGCTTTTGTTGTTTTTGTTCACTGCCAATAAACACCTGTATTGACTGCATCTGTACACCTTGTTGCTGTAAGCCCCGGTAAAGTTGCGATATATTCTGTTCGACAATTTTTTTCGCAGTCTCAGTTTCTACTTCTATTTTTGCCGAACAAAATTGTTCAACTGTACGAAGAACAATTTTTACTTTTCCTAAATTTTCCGGCGAAAGTTTAATTGTTATGCTCTCTTTGTCTTTTTGTGAAAGAAATTGCTCTAATTCATTAATCAGTTCGCCTACCTTAACAGTTTTTTCAGGGTGAGAAATCTCTGTTGATGTTACAAGTATCTTTTTAATTTCAAGTCCTGTTGTATTAACAGTAACTGGTGCTTCTGCAACAGAATTTCCTGTCCGAGTGGCAAATTCCGGTGCGGATTCTTTCAGCTGTCCTTTTGTATCCTGTTCAGTACCTTTTGCTAAATCTGATCCTTGCTTAGATGTATTTTCTTTTAACTCATCCTGAGCCTGCACAATGGTAAATGTTTCTCTCGAATTTTCTGTTTTAGAACTCTTATGCTTGGGTTCGTCTAAACCTGCTGTTACTGCCCGAGAGTCTGACTTAGTACTAATTTTGTCTCCTACAACAGTATTTTTATCATTTATCTGTTCGTCCTTTACTTTGGCTGATGATTTTGCAACAAGTGTTGTCAATTCTTTTAATGACTCCTGAACAGAAGTAAATTTATAGGAACTTTCAGATTCATATTCAGAAGGCTTAAGATCTGCAGTCAGCTTATCTGACTGCAGATTACTACTTACAAGTATTTTCGGAGTACTTTTTTTGGTATGTTGCTCCGAAGTAAACTCAAGACTTCCCTTCATAACTTTAAGATATTTACTAACGATTTTTTCCGTCTCTTCATCCGCCAAAGTGATTGTCTGGCCTAATTTAGAAGAGTTTTGCTCAGAATTGTTCAAGAGGAGTGTTTTTTCCGCAGTACCTTGCTTCTCTTGTTTTGTCTTAGTAGTCAATATAGTCTGTTTTTGCTCTTTTTCGTTAGTGTGACGA
>CAYTLQ010000213.1:0-11695 GCA_964438715.1 uncultured Ignavibacteriaceae bacterium | reverse complement strand
GTTAAATGTAGTCCATCAAATCGTTTTTCGTGCCTTTTTCCATAAAAAAGCCCCGTTACCGGGGCATATAAAATGTTATTTGAGGAGCTTTTTTATCAGGTCGGTGTATGTGCTTTTACTTACCAGACCAACATGCATATCGACGATCATCCCTTTTTTATCGATTACGAAACTTGTCGGAATAGCTTCAATTCCACCGTAATCATTAATTACCTTTTCATTGAATTGCACAATCGGGTAATTAATACCATAATTTTTGATAAAAGCGGGTACATCTTTTTTGGTGTCGGTATCGAGAGAAATACCAATTACCACGACATCTTTTTTGAATTCATTTTGAATCGCAATAAGATCGGGAATACCTTTACGGCAGGGCGGACACCAGGTAGCCCAGAAGTCGAGTATTACAATTTTATTTTTGTAATCGGAGAGTTTTATTGTTTTTCCATCGAAAGTAACAAGTGCAAAATCTGCGGCTTTCTTTTTATCACCGGCGAATGTTTCTGATTTATCGAAAAAATTACCGCCGATGTAGAGTATTGCGGCTAAACTTAGAATTGATAAAAGACTTATTTTCATTGTTCTCGACATTTTTTTATTACTGTTTTACTTAGGTTAGATGAAAAAAGTTCCAACCGGATTCACTTATCGTGATTTATTTTCAGCCTTGTTATAAAAAGGCGGATATGGGCCGCTTTCCGGCTCTTTGCGTGTATTGTTTACAATAAAAAATATGAGCAGTATAAGAATGAATATTATTGTATTAACAAGGCTTTTATACCTCGGATCGACCAGCGGTTTTGAGTTATTTTTTTTCTTATTCTGGTTGTTTGTTTGCACCGGTGGCGCAGTTCTTACCTGTTTATTAGATTTTGCCATACTCAAGTTTGAAAATTTTATCCTTAAGATAAATAAAGCATTCAAAATATTATAGAGAAACTTTCTGCCCTGATTTTTTTTACTTCATTGAAGTAAATATCGGGAAAAGCGAATGATAATTATTATAAATTCTAGAGACTGGAACAGGTTCAAAAATCCTTCAGAATAGTTCATAATAACTTCCGATAATTTCAGGGGGTTTTCATTTTCAGGCAGAATATCGTAATTTTCCGAAAATTAAAACATTCTTTTTAGCGTTTCGGTCAAATTCCGATTATATTCAAGGAGTATTTAATGGGTTGGTTCACCAAAACATTTTCATCCTCTATCGGCAAGAAGCTCATTATGTCTCTTACCGGTCTATTTCTTTGTTCTTTCCTCATAGTCCATCTTGCTGGTAATTTTGCATTATTCCGCAACGACAATGGTGAGGCTTTTAACGCATACTCAGAATTTATGAGTACAAATCCAATAATACGAATACTTGAAATTGGTTTAGCGCTTGGATTCCTCTTTCATATGATTGATGGAATTACTCTTTATTTTGCAAATAAAAAAGCGCGTCCCGTTCAATATAAAATGAATGCGGCCGGAGAAAACAGTACATTTACATCCCGCTCAATGGCGCTCTCCGGTACCCTCATAATTGTTTTTCTGATTGTTCACCTGCGAAGTTTTTTCTTTGCCCACAGGATCGTTGGAGTAGAAGAAACAATGTATGATACGGTAGTAAGGGCATTCACTAACCCGATATATTCAGGCTTTTATATTTTTGCTATGATATTGCTTGGGTTACACCTCAATCATGGGTTCCAAAGTGCATTTCAGACCCTGGGACTTAATCATAAAAAATACACACCACTTATTAAAAAATTAGGGTTGTTATTTTCAATTCTCGTACCGCTGGGGTACGCATCTATGCCAATTTATTTTCTCATTAAAGGTTAAGGAGAGGGAATTATGGAATTAAACGCAAAAATCCCATCCGGAATATTGTCTGAAAAATGGACAAAGCATCGTTCTCAATTAAAATTAGTAAATCCCGCAAACAAAAGAAAATATGATATTATTGTTGTTGGAACAGGTCTTGCAGGTGCTTCGGCTTCGGCAAGTTTAGCAGAATTAGGGTATAATGTTAAAACATTCTGTTTTCAGGATAGCGGTCGAAGAGCACACAGTATTGCGGCACAGGGCGGTATAAATGCGGCAAAAAATTATCAGAATGACGGTGATAGTATTTACCGACTTTTTTATGACACCATTAAGGGAGGTGACTATCGCGCCCGTGAAGCAAATGTTTATCGCTTAGCAGAATTGAGTGTTAACATTATCGATCAGTCGGTAGCCCTGGGCGTACCATTTGCAAGAGAGTATGGCGGATATCTCGATAACAGGTCATTTGGCGGTGCTCAGGTAAGCCGTACATTCTATGCCAGAGGACAAACAGGTCAGCAGTTGTTACTTGGCGCTTACAGTGCTATGTCCCGGCAAATTGGTGCCGGACAGGTAAAAATGTATTCTCGTTATGAGATGTTAGAGCTCGTGGTTATCAACGGCAGAGCTCGTGGTATAATTGCGCGTAATTTGGTTAACGGTAAAATCGAAAGATTCTCTGCAGATGCAGTTTTATTAGCCACCGGCGGTTACGGTAATGTTTATTACCTTTCAACAAATGCTAAAGGAAGCAATGCCACGGCAATATGGCGTGCTCATAAAAAAGGAGCTCTCTTTGCTAATCCTTGTTATGTTCAGATTCATCCAACTTGTATTCCTGTCAGTGGCGATCATCAGTCGAAACTTACTCTGATGAGTGAGAGCTTACGAAATGATGGCAGAGTCTGGGTTCCGAAAAAACAGGGTGATACCCGTAAACCGGAGGATATTCCTGAAGATGAGAGAGATTATTTTCTTGAAAGAAAATACCCATCCTTCGGTAACCTGGTTCCTCGTGATGTTGCTTCAAGAAATGCCAAACAGGTTTGTGATGAAGGAAGAGGAGTAGGACACTCTAAGCAGGCAGTATTCCTTGATTTCCGTGACGCGATAAAACGCTTGGGAAAAGCTAAAATTGAAGAGCGTTATGGAAATCTGTTCCAAATGTATGAACAAATAACCGGTGAAAATCCCTATAATACACCTATGAGAATTTATCCAGCAGTTCACTATACAATGGGAGGTTTGTGGGTTGACTATAATCTGATGAGTAATTTACCGGGATTATTTGTATTGGGTGAAGCGAACTTTTCTGACCATGGAGCAAACAGACTCGGAGCCTCAGCACTGATGCAGGGATTAGCTGATGGTTATTTCATTATCCCTTACACAATCGGTGGTTACCTTGCTGAGGGTGGTATAGAAAAAATTACCACAGATCATCCGGCTTTTGCTGAGGCTGAAGCGCAAACAAACGAGCGGATACAGAAACTGCTTTCAGCAAATGGAAAGTTCTCAGTTGATTACTTCCACAAAGAACTTGGCAAAATTATGTGGAATAATGTGGGGATGTCCCGTAATGCTCAAGGGCTGGAATCCGCAATCAATTCTATTCAGGAACTACGCGAGCGGTTCTGGCGAGAAGTCAATATAATCGGGAAAAATGAAGAGTTGAATCAGTCACTTGAAAAAGCCGGACGCGTTGCTGATTTTCTTGAACTGGGTGAACTTGTTGCACGGGATGCCTTACACAGAAATGAATCCTGCGGCGGACATTTCCGTGAAGAATACCAGACAGAGGATAATGAGGCAAAGCGTGATGATGAGAACTTTAGTTATGTAGCGGCATGGGAATTTACGGGAGATGGTAAAGAACCTGTGATGCATAAGGAAGAACTTGTTTACGAAAATATTCAACTTTCAAAAAGAAGCTATAAATAGGAGGAATGATACGATGAAATTAACATTGCACATTTGGCGACAGAAAGACAGAAACGATGAGGGCAGATTTATGACCTACGAAGTTGATAATATTTTAGAGGATATGTCATTTCTCGAAATGCTGGATGTACTTAATGAAAAATTAAACGCAAAAAATGAAGAGCCGATTGCATTCGATCATGATTGCCGCGAAGGCATTTGCGGAAGCTGTAGTTTGTATATTAATGGCAGAGCTCATGGACCGAAACGGGGGATTACAGCCTGCCAGCTTCATATGCGCTCGTTTAAGGATGGCGATACAATATGGATTGAACCATGGAGAGCAAAACCTTTCCCTGTAATTAAAGATCTGGTTGTTGACCGTTCTGCTCTGGATAGAATAATTCAGGCGGGCGGATTTATTTCTGCAAGGATTGGCTCTGCACCCGATGCAAATGCAATACTCATAGGACACGATGTCGCAGAATCAGCAATGGATGCCGCGGCTTGTATCGGTTGCGGAGCTTGCGTTGCCGCTTGTAAAAATGCCTCTGCAATGTTATTTGTAGCGGCAAAGGTATCACATCTTGTTCAACTACCTCAAGGTCATCCGGAGCGTGAAACAAGGGTACTTAATATGGTTGCACAAATGGATAAAGAAGGCTTTGGCGCCTGCACCAATACCGGAGCCTGCGAGGCTGAATGTCCGAAACAGATTTCTATTACACATATTGCGCGTTTGAACAGAGAATTTATCCGGGCGAGTATAGTTTAATTTGTTGTTCTATTAAGATAAATCCCGGTTTTGTTTAAGCCGGGATTTTTGTATTTATGAAACAGATGATTACCGGAAGATATAAGGATGTACGAAAGAGAGATTAAATTCATCACCGACTTCAACCTTAACATGGTGAAGAAACTTGGTTCTTTTTTTACGATTGATCACCTCGTAAATTCTAAGATTCACCCTGCTCTTGTTCAGTATATTGATGCGGAGTTGGAGTATCTGATTTATCTCGACAGGCAACGGTTATTACATAAGTCATTATTCGATTACAGTGGCAAGGAAATATCCTCCCACCTTTCAGCAATTTCTGCCATAATAAAGAAAAATAAATTGTTGCCCTATGAAGAAGTAAAACGGCTTATTCAACACGCAGTAACATTTAATGTAAATTTTCTCTCCCGTCCGCAGTGGACATTAAAAAAGTTTGTATATGATAATGAGGAGTCACGATCGGCTGAGGAAATTCGCCTTTTTATGGGCTATACATATTTTTATGAATATTACCGTCAGTTTGTTGAAAAATATGTAGAGAAAAAAAATATTCTCTCTCTTTCATTTTCTGACTTTAATGAGCGACTCAGAATACTTTCGCGTGAATTGATGAAATCACAATCTGCGATGATACTTTCGGATGCGATGCAGTCCATGGCCGATTTTATAAACATCGGTGAAACACAGAAGTCAAAATTGCCGGTAGGTATTGTAGAAACTTTTCTTAAAGATCTTTCTCTCAGTGAACTTGTATTCAAAGTAAAAAAGTTTCTCTCTTCTGACCCTAAATTGCGTTTTGAAATTGACGACTATCTTAATGCATTTTTTACCGAACTACCGGCAGGGTCAGTTGTAGCGGTACAAGACGAAGATGAAGAATTTGTTACGCCGGGAGCTGAAACTATCGAAACAATACAGGAAGGTGTTACAAAAATCGCCGAACCCACACCGGTTTCTGATGACTCCAAGACACCGGCACTTTTTCAGTCGGAAGTTAATATAGACGATTTATTTAAAGAACAACCTGCCGTAACTGTAAGTGAACAGGAAATGCACGAACTTGAGGAGAAGCGTGATACTCTATCGAGGCTAACTGAAAGTGAAAGAGTAACTCCCGGTGAATTTGTGCGTAATGTTACGAGTGAACTGGAATCAATAAAAGATGAATACGAGAAGGAAAAAAGGAACATCTCAACACAGAGGGTTGTGAATGAAATTCGTGAAGCAATCACACAACTTGATGATCAAAAAACCCCTGGTGGTGATGCGGATGCTACTGAAAGAGATACCATTACTGATAAGAAAACCAATTTCGAGAAAGTGGTAAATCCGGAGACAGATTCAGTTCCACTCTCAAATAAAAATTTTCAGAATAAGGATAATAGCTTGTCATCATCTCCATTTGAGAATGAAGAGATATCAGACCTTCAGCTAAATTTATCAAATATCATTGAAGGTTACGGAACGATTGAATTTCACGATGATAGCGATGTTGCTTCGTCTGATGAAAAAAACTCAGTAGGCTCTGTTCCTCAGGTTTCTCTCTCAGATGAGAGCATAAGAAAATCGGATGTTACATTTGAGCAGTTGGAAAATGAGATTCAGAAAAACAGTGATCCGGAGTCTTCAGATCCCCTCAAAAATGAGCCTGATACATCATTGAATGCAAAGTCGCCCGTTGAATATTTGGAAAATCCGGAAAATTTATCGTCACCTGAGTTTACCGTTGCATCAATTGAAAGTGATTTAAATGAAAAAGACTCCGGCGTTGAGCAACCTTCAGAAACCGGTTTCATATTAGATAATTTGAAGCAAAAAACCGAACTCTCACAATCCGATGAAAACCCGGCAATACCGTTTGACCAAAACAAACAGGAAAATGCTGATAATGAGCAGGATATAAAACAATTAGATATTGAGACGACTATTGAATCTACTTTACACCCTCCCAAAAGGAATGAGGAGATAACCGCAGCCTTAGCAGATACATTTGCCGATAGTTCGGATAATGAAACGGAACTGTTTGAGTATTTTACGACTAAAGAAACTATGAGAATTATATCTGCAATATTTGGCAACGATAGTGTTGATTTTATGACTACAATAGAAAAAATTGCACAATGCAGTTCAATTAGTGAAGCTAACGAAATATTAAAATCTGTATTCCATTCCTACCATATAAATCCATTAACCAGTAAAGAGGCAAATATTCTTCAGGTGAGAGTAAGCAGATATTTTGAAGAGAAAAAATAAGCAATGATAGTTGATTATGCTGAAATTGTAGTTAAAGCCGGCAGGGGCGGTAATGGTGCTATCACATTTCGTCGTGAAAAATATGTTCCCAAAGGTGGTCCCTCAGGTGGCAATGGAGGAAATGGTGGAAATGTTTGGATAGAGTCAAATCCCAACTTAAATACTTTGCTCGATTTTAACTATAAACGGTTCTACAAAGCAGAAGACGGGAAACCCGGTGAGGCATCACTCAGGGACGGAAGGTATGGTGAGGACATACGGATATTTGTTCCTGTAGGTACTATTGTGCGTGATAAGGAAACAAAGCGTATCTTGCACGATTTCAAAGTACCTTATGATAAATATATTGTTGCCAGAGGTGGCAGGGGCGGAAAAGGAAACAGTAACTTTGCCACACCAACGCATCGTACCCCTCGCAAAGCTGAAAGTGGAAAGCCCGGTGAGGAGAAAAAAATTATTCTTGAATTAAAACTCATTGCGGATATTGGTTTCGTTGGTTTCCCGAATGCTGGTAAATCAACACTTATTTCTGCTATTTCAGAAGCTAGACCCAAAATTGCAGATTACCCGTTTACTACATTGGAACCAAATCTCGGTATTGTTCGGTATAAAGAATATAACAGTTTTACGGTTGCTGATATTCCCGGAATAATTGAAGGAGCGCATGAAGGAAGAGGACTAGGTCTGAAATTCCTTCGACATATAGAACGCACCAAAGTATTATGCTTTCTTATAGATTCAACTTCGGAAAACCCGAAAAACGATTTTCAGGTATTAATAAATGAATTGAAAGCATATAGCAGAGCACTTGTGAAAAAAAAGAAAATACTTGCTTTTTCCAAATGTGACCTTATCGATGAAGAAAAGCGTTCGGAATTGAAAAAAGTACGACCACGGAAAGGAAATTACGGACCGGTAATATTTTCAGCGGTAACGGGAGAAAATAAAAATGAACTTTTAGATGTATTCTGGGAAAGCCTGCAAATTGAAAATAAAACGGAAGAATTTAAATAATACAAATTAGAGGAGCAGTGTAACAGATGAATTTTGTGAAGAGATACCGTTTCATTATAATACTTATAACCGGATTATTTAGCATACCTGCCTGTGATGGAGAGTTAAATATTTTCTCAGATGCAGATGATGTGGCTCTTGGTAAACAGGTAGTTGATGAAATCAATGGGAATCCGGCTGAATATCCTGTTTATGGCGATAAAGCTATTAAGAATTATCTGAATAATGTTGTTCTTGCCGAAATTTTAAACTCACCGAAAATTGCGAAAAAAAATGTTTACAGTTATTCAATAGAAGTAATTGATAAGCCCGATGTTCTTAATGCATTTGCTTTACCCGGAGGACCGATATATGTTTATACAGGTTTATTAAAATACCTCGATAATGAAGCCGCACTTGCCGGTGTTTTAGGTCATGAAATTGCTCATGCTGAAAGAAGACATGCAACACAGAGGATGACACAATATTATGGGGTATCAATGCTCCTCAGCCTTGTATTAGGTGATAAACCAACACAATTAGCGGAAATTGCTGCAAACCTTTTTGTAGGCTTAGCATTTCTGGCAAATAGCCGCAGTAATGAAGATGAAAGTGATGATTATTCGGTGCAGTATCTAATGGATACCAAATATTATCCGGGTGGTGTAAAATTCTTTTTTGAACAGATGCGTGATGATAATTTAGTAAGTAGTCAGCCGAACAAACTTGAAACATTTCTTTCAACTCATCCCGATCCTATCAGCAGAATAAGTACTGCCAATACCCGTTTAACTCAAAATGGGATTACTGTTTACGACTGGAGGGCGAATGTCGCTGGAATATTTCGGGAAGAGTACATAACAAATATTAAAAGCAGGATTCCGTAAAAAATTACCTAAAGAATTATGAAACAAAGAAAATTCGGTAATACCGATTTATTTGTATCGGAAGTAGGTTTTGGCGCCTGGGCCATCGGAGGACCGGTCATGGCGGGAAACATACCAATTGGTTGGGGGCAAGTTGATGATGATGTTTCCCGCAAAGCAATCTATACAGCTTTAGACAGAGGTATTAATTTTTTTGACACTGCCGATTTTTATGGACTTGGCCACAGTGAGGAGCTACTTGGGATAACTCTCGCAAAAAATAACGATGTAATTATCGCTACAAAAGTTGGTCATGAGCTACTTCCTGATGGTTCAATTAATTTGAATTACTCTAAGAAATATATTATCTCTGCCTGTGAAAAAAGTCTTCAACGATTAAAGCGGGATTATATTGATTTTTACCAACTGCATAGTGCCCGGTTATTGCATTTAGGACAAGGTGAATGTATTGATGCGATGCAGAGTCTTCAACAGCAGGGAAAAATACGGTACTGGGGTATTTCATTAAATACTTTTTATCCTGAACCGGAGGCGGAATTTTTTGTTAAAAATAAACTTGGTCACGGTTTCCAGTTAGTACTAAACATTATTAATCAACGGGCGGCTAAGTCAGTCCTTAATGAAGCGGAGGCAAACGGATACGGAGTAATTGCCCGTATGCCTTTACAATTTGGATTGCTCACAGGAAAATTTTCCGAAAATACTATGTTTAATGCGAATGACCATCGCAGTTTTCGACTTCCTCCCGATATTTTAATAAAGTCAATTTATAAACTGCAGCCGGTTTTTGATCGAGCTTCAAAATTAAATTTAACGCCAACATCATACGCAATTAATTTCATTCTCAGTTTTTCTTCTGTGTCAACTGCAATCACGGGAGTAAAAACCGTTAGTCAGGTAATAGAGAATACTTCAAACATTGGGTCCTTACAGCAGGATGAAATAGCCTTTCTCCGATCGTATTATGAAGAAGAACTGGCAACAATAGTTGATGAATTCGAAAAAAATAAATAAAAAAGTTTTTGTATCTCTACCGCTTTAATAATATTAGACTTGCCGGATGTTGTGTGATTGTAATTATATCAATTAAGCATAGATTTATTTACTTTCCGGTAATTAATTATCGCAGAGTATAAATATCTATCTCCGATTTTTCGTGATATTTGATAATTGTCTTTTAGTGCGTAATTTTCCTCATATAAATTTCTATAGTGCAAATGAAAAAAAGTCTTTTACTATCTCTTTTATTATCAATTGGTATTTTCTCGCAGTCACCGGTCAATAAAATATCGGACCGCCTTGACCAGGAGTTGAAGAATAATGCAGGGAATGCTCAAATTTTGGCTTGGGTATTCTTCACAGATAAAGGTAAAGATCTGCAAAAATTTTCTCTAAATCCTGAATCGGTTGTGAGTAAAAAGTCTCTGGAAAGAAGGAAGAAATACATAAAGGGAGTGGATGTACTTGATTTTACTGATCTGCCAGTGAATAGAGATTATGTGAATAAAATTGAAGATGAAGGTGCAAAAGTAAGGCACATTATTAAATGGCTTAATGGTGTGAGTATTGTCGCCACTAAGAGCACAATAGAAAAAATTCAGAAATTACCCTTCGTTGCTTCACTAGATGTTGTTGAAAAAGCGAATTCAATACGAAAAATTGAATCCGATAACTTGCCAATTATAGAAAAACAACAACCCGAAGGACTTTATGTTATTGATTACGGGCAGTCTTTTACACAATTGAACCAGATTAATGTTCCTGCTGTACATAATCTCGGACTTAACGGACAGGGAATAACTATTGCAGTTCTTGATGCAGGATTTAACAGACTTTCACATGAATCGTTTGCGTCGATGAACATTATAGCTGCTTATGATTTCGTTAATCACAACCCGGGTGTTGGAGATAGTACTGATATGGGTAGTGGAAGCCATGGCACTCAAACACTTTCAACGATAGGCGGATTTAAGTCAGGTCAATTAGTCGGCCCGGCTTTTGGAGCTTCCTACATATTAGCAAAAACTGAAAACACCGAGAGTGAAACACCGGTGGAAGAAGATAACTGGCTTGCCGCAATAGAATGGGCGGACAGTATCGGATGCGATGTAAGTTCTACATCATTGGGATATATTGATTTCGATCCTCCTTATACCAGTTATACATGGCAGAATATGGATGGAAATTTTTGTCGTATAACCCGCAGTGCTGACCTCGCAGTGAAAAAAGGAATTGTGGTTGTTAATTCAGCAGGAAACGAAGGTTATAATGCATCGCATAATACATTAGGCGCTCCATCAGATGGTGATAGTGTGATTGCTGTAGGCGCCGTTACTTCGAGTGGTACAATATCCAGTTTCAGCAGTGTTGGTAATACAGTTGATGGAAGAATAAAACCGGATGTCTGTGCAATGGGCTCCAGTGTAAGAGTTGCAAGTCCGGCAAGCAATACAGGATACACCTATTCTAGCGGAACATCATTCAGTTGCCCTCTCGCTGCAGGAGTTGCCGCTCTTATTCTGCAGGCAAGACCTCATCTTTCTCCTATTCAGGTCAGGGAGGCTATGCGAATGACTGCATCAAGGGCTAATACTCCCGACAGGCAATATGGTTGGGGTATATTAAACGCACTCAATGCAATAAATTATTTTCCCGTACCTGTTGAGTTGGTTTCATTTGAGATAAAAAGCATTAATACTTCTTATTTTCTTATTTGGGAAACTGCCACCGAAACCAATAACAGAGGATTTGGAATTGAATATTCGCCTGAAAATTCAATTTGGACAGAAATAGGTTTTATACCTGGAAAAGGAAACAGTGCAGAAATATCAGAGTATAAATTTCCCGTCCCAGAATCTATAACTTCAGGTTTCTTTCGTCTGAAACAAATCGATTTTGACGGAACAATTTCTTTTAGTAATATTTTATCATTTGAAAATTTTCTTACACCGATATTTACCTTAAAGGATAATTATCCAAATCCATTCAATCCTTCAACAACAATTGCATTTGAACTACAAAGTGAGTCAGCGGTATCGTTACAGGTATATAA
>CAYTLQ010000212.1:0-10337 GCA_964438715.1 uncultured Ignavibacteriaceae bacterium | reverse complement strand
AAATTCCGTGTTTGTATTCTTCCATCAATGCGGCAAACTCCTGATTTTCTTTTTCAAGATCAAACGCCGCAAGTTCTAATGCAACTTCTGCGCTGTGTTTTTTTATCATATCGGCAAACACATCTTTCGACATGTATTTGCCGCTGAATTCGGGTTTCAGAATAGTATTGCTGACTAATGTATCAACAGTTACTGTGCGCGTGTTGAAAGAATAGACAACCTTATCTTTCATTTTATCACGCCAATAGGCTTTCATCTAATCATTGCTCAGTCGTGTACTGTCGCCATAAGCACTGATTTCGTTTACTGTTTCTGTAGTAATCCGGACACCGTATTTTGTTTTTAAGCTCGCTGTAAGTGTATCATAATCGTTATTATAACGCAGTTGTTTATAGGTCAGCTTCAGTCGTTCCTTATCCTCATCATACGATGGATAGGGTTTGCGATCGGTAACTTTAATAATATGGTAACCGTACGATGTTGTTACTACAGGTGATATTTCACCAACTTTCAGATTAAAAGCCGCTTCATCAAATTCCTTTACCATCTGCCGGCGTTCGAAGTAATTGAGATCACCACCGTTTTCTTTTGAGCCCGCATCATCGGAGTACTCCTTTGCCAAAAGTGCGAAATCCTCTCCGTTTTTCAGGCGCATAATTACAGAATCAATTCTCTGACGAGCGGCAACTGAGTCAACATCACCTGCATCGTTGTAAAAGTCAACAAGGATATGGCTTGCCCGTATTTGCGGAATGCGTTCTCTCTTTTCGGTTACCTTAATGATATGATGACCGTATTTTGTTTTAACAACCTGAGGATACACTTGTCCGACAGGAGTGCTGTACACAGCTTCTTCAAACTCCGGTATTAACATACCTGCAGTTATATAATAAATATCACCGCCATTATTCTTAGAAAAATTATCGGCTGTATTATTAAACACCAGCTCTTCAAATTTTCTTCCGGCTTTTATACTGTCCATTATTGCCTGAGCCTTCATTTTGGCGCCTTCTTCTCCTGTAGAATCAGGGCGAATCATAATATGGCTGACTCTGTACTCAAATTTTCTCATTTCCCAAAGACGGCGGACATTTGGCTCTACTAATTGTTTTTCGAGAATATAAGTAACCCCTACTTTTTTCTTATAATCCAGTAATTCATTCACCAATGCGCTATCAAAATCATAACCACGGGCTTTTGCATCCTCAAGTTTCATTTTAAAGTTTACATATAAATTGAGGAAATTTTCATATTGTTTAACACTGTCTGCATCTTTTTTGCTCATCCCCCCGCTGTTCCGGGAAAACGCTTTTTCAAATTCACCCATTGTTACTTTTTTATCGCCGTATTCTGCAACTACTATTTCTGAATGCTTCGGCGAACATCCAGCGAGCAGGAAAACAACAGCCGGAAGAATAAAAAGCATTTTTCTTTTACGAATCATTAAGGTCTTCTCCGATTTTTTTTCTGATTTGTTAATGGAACTGTACTTTTATTTTTTGTTGAAAATTTATTTTTATGCCCTCGATACCTTCGAAAATTTCTTCCGGTGATGCCGACTTTGAAATTTTCTCATTAAGGACTTTTATATTCTGAAAATTGCCGAGAAATTTAGCAAGATCAATATGTAATACCGGAATTTCGTTTTGTTGAAGATTCTTCGCATCCGATTGTTCAATTGCTCCGTTTATTCGTATCCGGTAATCCATCTTAAAACTCATAAACGGTGTTAGTGCACGCATAAGGTTTTCACCCAGCGTATCGGCATTTTCTCCCCCGGAAATTTCATTGAGTTTTTCTTTACTGTTAAACTGTTGATTCCCCATATCAATTTCAAGAACAGAAGACTTATTTCTCTTAAATGCAAAGGTTAACACCTGCTCTTCATCTGTTGAGCCCTCTCCTTCGCCTTCACTGGGAAGAGATTTATCCGGATTAAGTATCATTTTAACTTTTGAAATATCCTGAAATTTATAGATTGCTTCATAACCGGTAAGACTATCCTTCTTCACTTCTTTCACACCTGCAAAAACTACTTTTTCACCATAGAGAGACTCTTTGCTTTTGAGTTCATCTTCGGAATACAGTGACGAAGTTCCAGATCTCTTCTCATCCTCCTGAGCAAAGCTTGTTATCATGTTTACCGTTTCCGGACTGTATAATATCTTTTCTGTTATCATTCCCGTTCCATCAGGATTGATGGTAATAACAGTATAAAGTTCAAGACAACCGTTGAAAATAATGGGCAGGAACAAATACAAAATTAATTTTACCCGGAAGAACAATGCCCGGTTCTCTCTTAAAGCAAAACGCATTCCTGCTCCAATTTTTTATTCTTGTTGAATATCTGGTATTGAAAGAATTTAAACTATAATATTACCCAAGCGGGCTCTGAAAATCAAGGATAATCACAATAAGCGTTTGATGATGTGATTCTTATATTTTTAGTTTGATTTCTAAATATGCCTTATTATATTAGGAAATATTATATTTTATCCTTAGATAAAATTACAATTTAAGGGAATTAACTTATTTTAGATGTAACTTTACCATAATTAAACAGAAAAGAGAGAATAAACTGCTATGAAAAAGTATTGGTCACTTGCTTTTTTGTTATTACTCGTTATTTCGATTGGGGGAATATTTAAACACGGAGGAACAGTTTTGCAAGGCGGTCCTGTTTCGGCGGGCGACACTGCATGGCTGTTAACAGCCACCGGACTTGTTCTGCTAATGACACCCGGACTTTCCTACTTTTACGGCGGTATGGTAAGCAGGAAAAATGTTATTTCTACGATGTTGCAAAGTTTTATTGCAATGGGGGTTGTCAGTATTTTGTGGGTGGTTTTCGGTTTTAGTCTTGCATTCGGAGAGAGTATTAATGGAATAATTGGTAATCCTTTCACATATTTTATGTTTGGCGGAGTTACCGGAAGCACACATCCTACTCTTTCACCCACTGTACCGCTGATGGTTTTTGCACTCTTTCAATTGAAATTTGCAATTATCACTCCTGCTCTCATCACCGGATCGTTCGCCGAAAGAGTTCGTTTCTCATCGTATCTGTTTTTTATGATATTATTTTCCATTTTCATTTATTCGCCTCTAGCCCACATGACCTGGCATCCTGACGGCTTACTACGAAAACTTGGTGTTCTCGATTTTGCCGGCGGCACTGTTGTACACATGTCTGCCGGTTTTGCCGCTTTGGCAGGAGCGATGTACCTTGGCAGGCGAAAAGCACATTTGGAAAATGAAAAACATTCACCCGCAAACATTCCTTATGTATTATTGGGAACCGGTCTGCTGTGGTTCGGCTGGTTTGGTTTTAATGCGGGAAGCGCCCTTGCCGCAAACGAAACTGCCGCTCTGGCATTTGCAACGACCAATACTGCTTCAGCCGCCGCCGCACTCGCATGGATTTTCTTTGATGCAATGCTCGGTAAAAAACCCTCTGCCCTCGGTGCAAGTGTTGGCGCAGTTGTTGGTCTGGTTGCAATTACTCCCGCAGCAGGCTATGTTACCGTGGGCAATAGTATTTTCATTGGTACGGTTGCCAGTATTTTAAGTAATATTGCCGTGCGATTGAAAACAAAATCAACTCTCGATGATACGCTAGATGTATTTCCTTGTCACGGTTTGGGAGGAATAACAGGTATGTTGGCAACCGGTATTTTTGCAAAAGACCTTGGACTAATCTATGGAAATACAAAAACATTTTTTGCTCATCTCCTTGGCTTACTGATTGTAACAATCTTTACTTTCGGAGGTGCATGGCTGCTCTACAAAATTACCGATTTACTTATTCCCATACGCGTGCCGGCTAATCAGGAGGAAGATGGCCTCGATATAAGTCAACACGACGAATCGGTATCAAACTTAGGGTAATATTACTATTTAATGAAGGTCTGTTTCCTGTAGGGGGAGCAGACAGACCTTCATATATATTCACTCTTAAAAAAGTTTCTCATTTCTTTCTCTTCATTTTCTTCTTTTTTTTCCTCACATTAAATAAACCTTTTTGCCGGTAAATTTGTCAAATAAGAAATTTCCGAAATACTCAGATGAAAACTATCATTATTACTGTATTACTTGCCATCACTACTGCTTACAGCCAATTGCCATTACCAACACAAACATCCTCGCTCTTTTCGGGTTCGGGTAATTGTATTAATTGTCATTCCAGCAACGGAACAAATGTTTTGACTTACAACGGCATTGACATTGCTCCTGTAACGGGCTGGCGCTCTTCGATGATGGGAAATTCATCAAAAGATCCCCTATGGAGAGCAGAGGTTGCTGAAGAAGGACTTGAACTTCCGGCTTATAAAAATTTTATTGAAACTACATGTACTAAATGTCATGCGCCAATGGGTTACACACAGGCTAAATTCGATGGACAGGAATTTTACACTCTCAATGAATTGAAAGCCAGTCCCCTTGCGAATGACGGAGCATCTTGTACCTTATGCCACCAAATTGATGCCGGTAATCTTGGAAGTGACAGCAGTTATTCAGGAGGTTATAAAATAGCACCTGTACGAAAAATCTATGGACCATTTAGCAACCCGTTCTCAGGGCCAATGATAAATAATGTTGATTATCTCCCGTTTTTTTCACCACATGTAAAATCTTCGGAACTCTGTGCCACCTGCCATACTCTTTTTACACCCTATTTCAATTCACAAAACCAATTAGGCGGGTATTTTCCGGAACAAACACCGTATCTTGAATGGAAAAACAGTAACTATAGTCAGAATGGTGTAAGTTGTCAGAATTGTCACATGCCGGAAATTAATGAGGGGATTGATATTTCCTTGATGCCGCCGTGGCATAATGTACTCCGGAGTCCATACGGGAAACACGATCTTGTAGGCGCAAATGTTTATATGCAAACGCTCTTACGCGATAATATTGATTCGTTAGGTCTAACAACCGGACCTGCTTTTTTTGATTCGACGATTCAGAAAACCCGCACTATGCTCAATAACAGTACTGCCCGATTACTTATTACACCTTCATTCAGCAGTAATACACTATCTGTTACAATAACAGTAGAAAATCTTGCCGGACATAAACTACCAACAGGCATTCCACTGCGCCGTTTGTGGCTTCATACAAAAATTATCAATTCAAACGGGATAACAGTATTCGAATCAGGAGCTTGGGATGCGAATGGTGAAATAATCGGTAAAGATACCCCATTCGAGCCGCATCACGACACAATTACAAGTGCTAACGATGTGCAAATTTATGAAGCTGTTCTTCATAATTCAGATAATCAGTTAACCTATACTTTATTGCGTGCCGCCGGCTACCTGAAAGATAATCGAATTCCCCCTGCCGGTTTTACCTCGTCTCATATATCATATGATTCGATAAAGATTTACGGTATTGGCAGTGACACTAATTTCAATCGTCATGCTGATGGTTCAGAGGGCAGTGGGAGCGATAAAGTTACTTATGTTGTTTCCGGAGTCCCTCCCGATAACTACCGCGTTGTTGCCGAATTATGTTATCAGACGGTAAAACCGGAAATCGTTCATCATCTTGCATCGCTCAATGCACCTGATATAACAAAGTTTATCGGTATCTATAATGTATCAGGGAACAATCCGCAGGTGATTGCCAGGTCCGAAAAAAATATAGTCCTTACAGAAAATCCTGAGAACTATGATGTCAGTTCTAATGGAATAAAGCTGATTGGGACTTACCCAAATCCGGGGAATCCCGGCTTACACTTCCGTATCGAAGTTTCCTCGCCCATGATTGTTGAAGCAGGTATTTATTCGCTCCTCGGTGAAAAATTAGATGATATCTACTACGGTAATGTTGAAAAAGGTATTCGGACATTTTATTGGAATGGTACTTCCGGGAAAGCGGATTTTATTCCTTCCGGAGTATATTTTTATCGGATCACAGGAGAAAATGAAAGTATAACCGGTAAGCTTGTTTTACTTCGTTAAGCTAACTTTATTGATTTCAGAAAACATACTGCCTGCTTCCTGTGAGAGAAACTATTCATTAGGTCCGATAGCGACCTTTGCTTTCTCCGTTGAAGTAACAACACCGCGAAACATTCCCTTAGTGTTAAAGCTAAGGACATAATTGCCCTTAGTATCCACTGCTATTAAACCGCCATCGCCGGGTTTAAGTCGCTTAAAAAGTATTTCATCAGCGGCTTGCTGAAGAGTAAATCCACGAAATTCCATAAATGCGGACATATTATACGCTACAGTGTGTCGGATAAACTCCTCTCCAATTCCGGTACAAGAAACAGCACATGTTTTATTATTTGCATAAGTTCCGGCGTTGATAAGAGGAGCATCACCAACACGGCCCGGGAGTTTTCCTCCCCGCCCTCCGGTTGAAGTTCCGGCCGCGAGATTTCCTTTTTTATCAAGCGCCACAGCACCGACAGTGCCTTTTTTATCTTTCAAAAAATCTTCCTGCGACTTTTTCCATTCCTCATATCTCTTCTTATCAAAAAAATATTCAGGCGATCTTTTTTCAACCTTCATAGAGTCCCCAAATTTATCCGCTCCTTCTCCAGCCAGTAAAACATGATTGGTTTTTTCCATAACAAGTCTTGCAAGCGATATCGGATTTTTCACAGTTCGTACAACTGCCACCGCTCCACAGGATAAGTCACTACCATCCATTATTGCAGCATCTAATTCCGCAAATCCTTCAGAATTCACAACAGCTCCTTTGCCTGCATTAAATTTCGGGTCATCCTCCAAAAACCGTATAACAGCTTCAACAGCATCTAAGGAAGAGCCTCCGGCAGCTAGAATTTTTTCACCAATTCTTAGAGCTTCCATAAGCGATGCTTTATATATTTGCTTCAGTGAGTCGGGTATAGTATGCGCATTATTCCCTGCACCACCATGTATTACGAGCACATACTCCGGACGGGCAGAAGAAGAGTTTTCACTTATATTGATAAACTGAACGGAAATAATGATGATAATCGTAAGGGCAATAAGAAACACAACACGGTGCATAATGCCTCTATTTTAAGGTTATTTTCTCAATAAGCCTCTCCAGTAACGGAATCTGAGTTGGCTTAATTTTTTTAATAGCTTCCTCGTAAGAAAAAAATCTGCCGAGATCAACTTCCGGAAAATTTCTGATAATGCCTGAGCCAGGTGGCCACTCCAGCGCGAATGTGTTACTTATAATCTCCGGATCTTCTTTTGACTTATATAAACATCCCCACGCAAATACTTCCTTACCACCTTTCTGAATAATCGAACCGAGCGGAATCGGATCAAGATAATCGTGCTTTATACCGGTTTCTTCGAACACCTCTCTTTTTGCAGCCTCAAATAATATCTCTCCTTTTTCCGGAACACCCTTCGGAATAGACCAATATCCATCATCCTTATTGATGTAAAACGGTCCACCTGGATGGACTAAGAAGAACTGCAGAATATTCTGATCGAACCGATAAAATAATATACCGGCGCTTACTCTTTTACTGATAACCTCGGCTATTGTAGAACCTTTACAATTTACGATGAATTAAAAAATTATCTATTCTACGAAAATATCTCTTCTCAGAAAAAATACAAACATCCAGTGGTGGTATTACGCACATCGAAACAAAAAATATAAAACTACTTAGGTGTTTTCTGTACAAGTCAAAAACTGTAACAGCAGCAAGAGAGATTTCTGTTATTTGCTCAAAAATTATTTTTGCGGATTAGGAAACGGACTTCATTCCATAGCATTGAAATAATACTACTATTATCATCAGCATCAAAGGAGGATGAGCTATCCGGAAAAGAATTCGATTTTATGATTCAACGAAGGATTAAAGCATTACCGCATTATCAAATACTTTTGTATGTCCCGGAGTAAGAATGAATATTTTATAAGTGCACAGAAAATAATTGCAAAACTTTCAACAACTTTTTTAGTTCATTTACCTGTTGCTGAAATTTTTATTATCTCTTTTCTCTTCTATGAATTAAATTCAAATATCCATAACTTTTCACATAGTATTCTGCCGATTAAGAAAGGAAACTAAAATGTTAAGACATATACTCATTTTCCTCATAGTCACTTTTACATTATATCCGCAGTCTCCGGAAAACCAGACAGGCCGCAAAGCTCCGAATTTTTCTCTAGAGAGTCTTGATGGCAATACTGTGGAATTAAAAACATTGTTAGGCAAAGGACCTATACTTATTAATTTTTGGGCTACCTGGTGTAAACCGTGTCTTGAGGAAATGGGCGAATACGAAGCGCTATATAAAGAACTAAAAGATCAGGGTTTTACGCTCCTTGCTGTTTCTATTGATAATGAGAAAAGTGTTTCACGGGTAAAACCATTTGTTAAATCCAAAGGATATACATTTACGGTACTTCTCGATACAAATTCGGAAGTTGCAAGAAAATACTTTGCGCAGGCTGTGCCGTTCACTGCAATTCTTAATAAGGATGGCATTATTACATATACACAGTTAGGCTACAAAAAGGGAGACGAGGTAAAGATTAAACAAAAAATACAGGCGCTTCTGAATAAATAATTTCGATTACCATCATGAAAAATATTTATTTCTGTTTCTTAATTTTTTTGCTCTACGCGAATATCTTTTCGCAGGAAGAAAATCCTATACAAATGCCGCAGGGGCTGGGGATTTCCAATCAACTGAAGTATTCAAACGATCTTGATGTTAAGAGAGAAATTTTTGAAAACTGGCTCAATCTTGATTATAACTATGGCAATTTTACTACCGGTTTCAGGTTAGAAGTATTTCAGCCAAATGACCCTAATCCTGCCGTATCGAGAGGTAAGCAGCGTTTTGCTGATATAGCGTATAAATATCTTACTGTAGAGTTTGGCGAAAGTACAGAACGGGCGTCCCTGACCGCAGGAAATTTTTATGCTTTGTTTGGCAGGGGATTGGTTTTAAAGATCTACGAAGATAGAAATGTTCGGATTGATAATAACCTTCTGGGTGTAAAGTTTTCGGGTGAATATAACGGTCTGCACTTTACTGCACTAAGCGGTATGCCGGAAATTGCTGACACACGACGCACAGATGTAATACACGCCATTGATTTCGAATATAGAGGGTTACAATTTCTCCGCTCCGGAATATCCTTTGCGTCAAATCAACCGGAGTTAGAAGGAATAGCGAGAACACAACTACTTTCAGCACGGGCAAGTTCTTCAATTGATTTCGCAGATATTTATGCTGAATTTGGCATTAAAAAGAACCGCGATATTACCGGCAGAATTTTCGGGGGTAATGAGCTGATTGCAGGGAAAGCTTTCTACAGCGCATTAAATATCTATTACAAAAGTTTCAGCGTTGCCGGAGAATACAAACTTTACGATAATTTTGGTTTTACCTCATACGATGGCACTGTTTATTACAACACGCCTCCTTCAGTAAGAAAAGATTATACATACATTCTCCTTAACCGGCACCCTTCACCATTAAATCAGGATAATGAAGAAGGTTTTCAGGTTGAGCTTACTCATAACTATTCTAATGAGTCTTCACTATTAATAAACTACGGACTTACAAAATCTCTTCCTTCCGGCTCATACTACCAGAGAATATTAAACCTGAAGCAGGAGAGGCGTACGCAGTTAAAGGAATTTTTCGGGCAGATTAATCATTATTTCAGTAACTCATTCACAGGGATACTGGCATTTGGTTATAATGAAGAACTCGCCACTAATACAAAAAACATTACGCCTATAGCAGAGTTGCGTTACTATTTTGACGAAATTAATACACTCCGTTTCGTTGTAGAACACCAGCAGACTTCCGATAACCTTACCAAAGAAGAATATTATACCGATATATTCGCAGTAGAATATCTTCGTTCTCCGGCTTTGTCCATATCCTATTTAACTGAGATGCAGACAAAAGAGCCTGATGCTGGTCGGGTTGTACGAAAATTCTGGAACTTAATTCAGATTGGCTATAAAATTGGTAATCATAGCGATATAAGCATTTTAATCGGGAAAAGACAGGCAGGTAATATCTGTATTGGAGGAGTTTGTCGTTACGAACCGGCTTTCAGTGGTATAGAAATTAAAATGTTAAGCAGATTTTAAAGTAAGATTTATTTAGCACCGATGTTGCGAAGCAGTAAAAAACTTTTTTTCTGTGACGAGAGAAGAAAAATTGTCATCGGTTAAGATTTTATCATATTGTACGCCTCAGGCTGTTTTTGATATTTTTCGATGATTTCGTATCTTTAAAATCTGACTTTTCAGCAGTTGAGAAAAATAATTTTTGAATAACTTCTTATGAATTTTTTTCAACCGGAAGGTATAAGACGGGGCGTAGCGCAGCCCGGTTAGCGCG
>CAYTLQ010000211.1:0-7665 GCA_964438715.1 uncultured Ignavibacteriaceae bacterium | reverse complement strand
AAATATACTGCTCCACCTTCCGGGTTATTTCTTGAAAAAATCTTTTATCATAAATCGGACGAACTACCTGTGCTCCGACCTATGATTAATATCTTTAACTAACTTCTTTCCTTTTTATTTGAAGTTAATTCTTCAACTTTTTTTTCAAGTTCTTTTATTCTCTTAGCATATTCAGCCAGATTTCTGATATGACCCTCAATTCTCAAAGCCTCTTTATGTTCTTTTGCAGGATAACCAAAATATGTACCCGGAGCAGTGATAGATTTTGAAATACCTGACTGTGCTCCAATTATTACTTTATCAGTTATTTCAATATGTCCCACTGTACCAACCTGACCGGCAATTATACAATTTGACCCTATCTTCGTACTGCCACTAATTCCGCTCTGAGCAGAAATTACTGTATCTGAACCAATGCTTACACCATGCGCAATTTGAATAAGATTGTCGAGTTTTACGCCCCTTCTGATAATCGTTGAACCCAATGCCGCTCTGTCGATTGCAGTGTTTGCTCCAATCTCAACATCATCCTCTATTACCACATTGCCAATTTGTGGTATTTTAATGTAGCTTCCCGTATTATCAGGTAAGAATCCAAATCCATCACTTCCGATTACTACTCCCGGATGTAATATAACTCTATTACCAATCCTGCAATTTTCCCTGATACTTACATTTTGAAAAATCAGGCAATCATCACCAATTTCAACATTCGGTGACAGCACAGTATTGTGAAAAATTTTAGTTCTTTCACCTATTTTGCATCCCTCGGAAATAACAACATTTTTGCCTATGGCGGCAGATTTAGCAACACTTGCAGTTGGAGCAATATACGCCGATGAGTCTATACCGGCCAAAGGAAATTCCGGTGAGAAATATTTAATTATGACTTTTAAGAATGCTTTGTTGGGATCAGCTACTTCAAGATAAATTATATCATTCCGGATTTTTTCAAAACCCGGTTTAACAAATATGGCTGATGCTCTGGTGGAGGAAAAATATTTCTGATACTGAGGTAAATAAAGAAAAGTCAGATCCC
Source organism: uncultured Ignavibacteriaceae bacterium (assembly GCA_964438715.1). Taxonomy (GTDB): domain Bacteria; phylum Bacteroidota; class Ignavibacteria; order Ignavibacteriales; family Ignavibacteriaceae; genus CAYTLQ01. The sequence continues at coordinate 6,626 of CAYTLQ010000211.1, read as the reverse complement.
CCGCATTTGCCTCTTCTATTTTAGCCACTCCGCTTATTTCATATTCCGGATCACCCGTAATAGCCGCGCCGGTGAGTTCGGCAATTTCTTTAATCGTTATCATGAAGTCCTTACTTTAACTTTGCGAGTACAAGATTAGTAATATCATATTTATCTTTAGAATATAACAAGAGCACTCCCCCACTACGATCGAATACAAAATCCAGATCTTCTTCCTCTGCAACCTTTTTTATTGCATTAAAAACTTTATTCTGAACGGGCTTCATTAGTTCATCTTGTTTCTGAAACAATTCACCGTTGGTACCAAATTTTTTCTCACGGTATTCAACTATTTTTTGTTCCATTTTCACTAATTCAGCTTCCAACTCAGCTCTTGTTTGTTCGGACATTATTAATTTTCTTTTTTCATAATCATCATATTTGGTTTTCCATTCTCTTTCAAGTTTATTTAATTCTGCCTGCCACTCCTGAACAAGAGCATCAAGTTGTTGTTTAGCATCCTGCGCATCGGTAAGTTGTTCCATTATTGCATCAGAGTCCACATAACCAATTTTTAACTGTGCAAGTACCGGGGAAATGAATAATAATGTAAAGAGAACGGTAAAAAAGCTGAAGTGTTTCATATTATCCTTGATAAGAATTAATCAGTGTCGAAAATTCCGACTAATTAACGAAGTGATAAAGATAAAAAAATGCCCCTATCAAAATGAAAGGGGCATCTAAATTATTTACCTCTTTTTAATTTATCCAGAACCTTGAAGGTAATATCAAAAGCCGAGTCAGCATAAAGTAGCAGAATTTCACCTGTTTTATCGAAAACGAAGTGCATTCCTTCCTCTTTAGCAACCACTTCAATTCCTTTGAAGACTTTTTCCTTTACTGGTTTAAGAAGCTGTTCTTGTTTTTTATAAATTTCACCGGTGCCTTGAGCAAATTTTTCACGCCGGAATTCTTCAATATCCTGCTGCATTTTAAGGAGTTTCTGTTGTTGCTCCTTCTTTTTAGCATCAGGCATTGTCGCTTCCTGCTTCTGGTAATCGGCGTATGCCTGCTGTAATGCCTGCGACATACTATCAACTTTACTATTCCAATCGGCAATCATTGCATCAATTTCGCCCTGAGCCTTAATTGCTTCGGGTAATTGTTGCAAGATTACTTCTGAATCTACATACCCGATTTTTTGAGGAGTAGTTTGCCCAAATACTTCTACCCCAAGAAAGAGAATTGTTAAGAAGAAAAATATATTTTTCACTTTTTTTCCTATATTTAAGTTTAACTGTGTAAAATTATACCGGAGGACCTTACCAAAGTTACCGGTGAAAAATCAGAATCCTCTGCCAAATTGAAAATGGAATAACCAGGCAGGATCTTTTCCGTCAACACTTTTTCTATCGAAACCATACCCTAAATCGAATCCGATAAGACCAATAGGGTTTATCAGAAGTCTTGCCCCTATCCCAACCGAACGCTTCAAATTAAAAGCATCCGTAGTACTGATACTTCTGAATACATTACCGGCTTCGGCAAAGGTTAGAAGATATAAAGGAATTGGTTCAAGAGCAACGGCAAATCGCAACTCTGCCGAATACCTTAATGAAACACGACCTCCTATCACATCATCATTTGAATTTCTTGGACCAACAGAACGGTCATCATAACCGCGCAAAGGAACTGTGGCTATAACTAATCCGTTACCGCCCATATAAAAGTACTCAAAAGGTTGAATAGGTGTTCCCTTTTTTAACTCTCCAATATACCCGATATCCGAAAGAGTGTAGAGAGCTAATCTGCTGTACCCGAAAACCCTTTTATACCATTCTGTTTTAAAGTTAATTTTGTAATAGTCAACATCACCCGGTAAGATCGGTCCCCCGGACAATTCAGCATCGAGTTCTAGATTAGAACCGATTGAAGGGAAAATTGGATTATCAACATTTTTTCGTGTAATGGTTGCACCAAGTGTGTACTGATGTGTTTTTCCAACCCGATAGAAAAACCCGCCATCAATTGTATTATTATATTGGTACCTGAATAATCCCTGGATATAAAAATAATCATCCGGCCATTTAAGTCTTCGACCTACCCTTACTGTTCCACCAGATTGGCGTAAATCATAAATATACTGTTGACGCGTATCAAAGATATCAAAACCAACAAGTGTTGGGGTGTCATACAACCATGGTTCGGTAAAACCAAGTGAGAATGTACGATAGATACTACCAACACCAAACTGCCAGTTAAAACTTAAAACTTGTCCACCACCAAGCTGAAAAGGTTCTGCAATTGAAAAATTAGTGAGTGTTACTCCAACTGCACCACTGAACCCAAAACTTCCACTATAACCAACTGATGCGTTAAGATAGTCACTTGATTTCTCTTCTACCTTAAATGTTACATTTACAGTGCTATCATTAGCAAGCTGATAATCCACACCTTCCTGATACAACTTTTCTACATTAAAAAACTGCAAGTTTGCCAACTGTTGCAGACTTCGAAGCATGAGGGCACGGTTAAAATAATCTCCGGGTATTGTGTATAATTCCCTTCGAACAACCTTATCCTTTGTTTTGTCATTTCCGATGATGTCAACAGTACCAATCCGAAATTGATTCCGCTCGGTAATCTGGATAAGCAGGTCAATGGAGTCTTCACCAACTTTTATTTCATTTGGTTTAAGATTAAATGTAAGATAGCCATTATCAAGATAAAGTGATGCTATATCTGTTTGCTTTTCATTCTGTCGAAGATTCCTGTTGAACTTCTCATAGTCAAATATATCACCTTTTACGAAACCAAGCCTTTCATTCAACACAGTGTCAGAATAAATCTTATTACCCTCCCAAACGATATTTCTTACTTTGTATTGAGGACCTTCATAAACATTCAGAATTATGGTCATGTCTTGTTTGTCGGCAGAATAAACAAGTGAATCGCTAATAATTTCAGCGTCACGGAATCCGTTTTTCTGATAAAACGCTGACAGCCCCTGTTTGTCCTCTTCATATTTCTTTTTATTAAATTTTGCACCCGACCAAAATTTCCACCAGCGAGCTTCTTCAGTTTCTGCTAATTCCGATTTTAATTCATCATCGGAAAATTTTTCATTACCGTTAAACTCAATTTTCCTCACGGTAACTTTATCATTCTCCTGAATCGAGTACAGCAACAACACACGATTCTTAATCTTTTCTACAAGATTATTGTAGAAAATATCATCCGGTTCATAAGTCGTTTGATATTCATCTGAGAGATCTTTATCATTACGCCAGGTTACAATTATTTCATCCTCAGCGGTATCAGCTGTAAAAAAAGAGTAATATTTAGGGGTAATAATCGTATTAAAATATCCGTCATCCTCATACAATCGCAGAAAAGAGAGCTTTATTCTGTTGACTTCCTGAGGTTTCAGTATCTGTCCACGGGAAAGTGTTAATTTTTTTTCTAAATCCGTATTACTTAATTCGTCATTTCCCTGAAATTCAACCTTCTCAAGTCGGGGATATTCATCAACTTTAATCAGAAGATAAACACCGTCATTTAATTCTTTATCAATGAGAATCTGAACATCCGAAAAAATATTGAGAGCCCATAGTTGCTTTATTGCATTGAGTGTTTGATCACCGGGTATCTGAATTTCTTCACCCTGCCTCAGACCGGTATTCGTTATAATTGTTTTAGCGTCTGCTGATTTGTTTCCTTCAACTCTAATACCAAGTATTTTATAATTTTTCTTGGATATTTGAGCGAACGAAGGTGAACTTAAAAAAGTTGAAAAAAAAGACAGTAATAAAAAAAGGATAATAGTTTTAATTCCGGATGTACAATTCATTCGTTTCAGTTTGATTGTTTCATTATTTGTTCGCTAACTTTTCCGAATCGTCGTTCTCTTTTTTGAAAACTTCTAATTGCCTCGTAAAAGTTTTTCCGCCTGAAATCAGGCCAAAATTCATCTGTGATATAAAATTCAGAATACGCAATTTGCCATAAAAGGAAATTTGATACCCGGAATTCTCCACTTGTTCTTATAACTAAATCGGGATCGGGAATACCAGCCGTGTAAAGATAATTACCAAAAAGCTTGGCATCTATCATATCAGGAGTCAGGTTCCCATTCAATATATCGGCAGTTATTTTTTTAACTCCTTCAATAATCTCATGTCTGCTTCCATAACTAAGCGCAAGAATCAGGTTCATCCTGTCATTTTTCTCAGTCAATTTCATTGCGTCAATAAATTCGTTTTGAACTTTTTCCGGAAGAGAAGTAAAGTCACCAATAGTTTTTAGACGAATATTGTTCCTATTGAGTTCTCCTATTTCTTTCTTTAATGTTCCGGAAAGAAGCCTCATAAGAGTAGTTACTTCAGCCTGTGGTCTTTTCCAGTTTTCCGTTGAAAAAGTATATAGAGTGAGAAATTTAATTCCCAACTGAGCGGCGGCTTCCACAATATCTCTTACGGAATCTACACCTGCTTTATGACCGGCAAAACGAGGCAACCCTTTCTTTTTCGCCCACCTGCCATTACCATCCATTATAATGGCTATATGCCGGGGAAGAACACCGCTTTTTTTCAGAGATTCTTGTTCTTTTTCATCTGCCGAAATTTTGGCTGTTTTCAATGGCGCAGAGACTCGTTGATTCTATTATAAAATATTCAAACTTTAAATATAATAATTATAATCTATTCAGATAAGACATTTTTACATACCTGTGGGCCGTTTGCGGGTTGAGAATCTTCGCTGCCGATTTTTCAGCAGCGAAGATTTTATAATATTATTTATTGAGCTCTTTCAATACATCAATAGCCTGTGTATTCTCGGGGTCGAGAGCTAAAACTCTTTCCCAATTCGCTTTTGAATTTACTTTATCTTCTTTAAGATAGTAGAAATATCCTAAATACTGGTGAGCCTCAATAAGTTCCTTCTTATATTTTACTGTGTCAGCAGATGCCAGCTCAATTATTTTTTCATAAGCTGGTTTTGCCAACCCTTCACTTGATTCAGGATCCAAAATAGACTGCGTGCGGGCAAGCCAGCTGTATCCCACAATCAGTTTTGGTCTTTTTACAGTCATTTTCTGAAAATATTCTGCGGCTTTAACATAAGAAGAATCGAAATAGTAAGCTCTTCCAAGAGTAAAAAGATCCTGTGCTTCCCCACCATTTTCCGACCTTGATAATTTTAATTCTAGTACAGCAATAACATCTTTCCAACGCTTAGCCAGATAATACATCTTTCCGATTTCATCAAGAATTTCTGTTTTTGAGCTATCCATAGCATAGGCATTTTTCAGATTCTCAATACCTAATGAATCCTGTCCAAGCTTCAGCAGGGATTTACCGAACCGAAAATAATCTCCGTAAATAATTTTGTCCTTTTCAACAGTTGCAAAAAATTTCTCAAATACAGCAGCAGCATTAACTGAATCATTCGATTCATAATACGAATATGCCAACAATCTTAAATAAATTGCATCGTTAGGCTCTTTTTTCGTTATCTCGAGCAACTGTTTTATTGCCGCTGGATAATTTTTCCCCTGGAAAAGGAATGTTGCAAATCGTTTTTGGCTGGCGAGTGACGGTTCAGAATATTTTATGAACTTCTCATAGTATTCAATTGCGGCAGTATAGTTCTTCTCGACATAATTCAATTCAGCCAATTTTTCATAAACCAAAGGGAAAGTTGAATCAGCTTTAATTGCGGCCATATACTGATCGGTTGCTGCCGCATAATTTTTAACCAATTCATAGATGTAACCTCTTTGAACATAAGCACGGGCAGCACTATTTTCGTAATCAATAGCTTTCTGATAATTCTCGGTTGCGGCAGTTGAATTACTTTTTAGCATATAATAATCTCCAAGGACTAAATAAATCCTATAGAGTTTTCTATCTATTTTAATAGCACGATCAGCAAATTCCTCTACTTTCGAAAGGTATTTTTCATCACCATAAATCGAAGCACTGGCAAGTTCACAAAATGCTAATGCATTCTTTTTCCCTGCCAGATCGATTATAAATTCTAATTGTTCATCTAAACCATTGTAATCTTTTTTCTGTAGCTGAATTCTGTAAAGTCCAATAAAATTCAGTGGGTTTTTGGGAGCAATCTCAGTTCCCTTCTTAAAATAGTTCAATGCCGTATCGAGACTATTAACAGTACTGAAGACTTTACCAGCATAATAGTAAGCCTCAGCGTTATTTGCTTCTTGTTTAGTCCATTCAATAACCTTACTCTTAGCCTCATTAATTCGTTGGGCATCAAGAAGTTTTTCAATGCTCTCAGCGTTTTGCCCGTGTACCAAGACAGCGGCAAAAAAGAAATACAGGATTATCTTTATCTTGGTTGTCATTTGTCGTCTCCTTCAATTACTAATTTCTGATTATCGACCTCAAGAAGCCGAATCGGCATTTGCGCCGGCAAAAGCCCCGCCTTCAGAACTATTCTTTGCCCTTTGTCTCCGGCAACAAAAGCGGTAAAACCTGTGCCAAGTCCCGCCCTGGACTCCCTGCTTATAATATATATACTCCGCATAAGTGGATAATGTTTCAGAGCAAGGTTGGCGAGATATGGCTTATAGTAATATCCCGCAAATTGCGATGTATCGAGTGGGGCTATTTCGCATACAG
>CAYTLQ010000210.1:0-6368 GCA_964438715.1 uncultured Ignavibacteriaceae bacterium | reverse complement strand
CTTACAATGCTGAAGGATTGCCTGAAACAGAGATTTTTCAAACCTATGAAGAAGACTGGGTTAATTCCACAAAAAAATCGCTCTCTTATGATGTTGCAGGTAATCTGATACAGGTCTATATCCGTCAATGGGAGGAAAATGAGTGGGTTGAGCAAACCAGAATGGATTATGAATATTTTGAAACAAATCTTATCAATTCAGAAAGCATATTCCAGTATTCTGAGGGTACTTATTTCCCATGGAATAAAACGGTTTATCAATACAATGACTCATGGCAGTTAACTCTTGAAGATCTCTATACCGGCTCCGGTACAAACTGGGTACACACAGCAGTTACCTTATATTCGTATAATTCTAATAATCTCCTTGACAATTCTATCTATTCCTATGTCGTAGAAGGTGGTGTACAGCCGGTTTCTCGCAGGAAATTTACTTACGAAAATTTTCTTGAAACTGAAGTTAGAGAACAGTCGTATCTGGGAGGTGAGTGGGTTGATAAACACCGTGAACTAATTTATTATACAGTAACAAGTAATAATGACCTTGAGCCCGGAACAAAAGTTTTTACTCTGGAAAATAATTACCCGAATCCGTTTAATCCCTCAACCACAATCAGATTTACCTTGATGGAGTCTGCTGAGGTTTCATTGAAAGTATATAATGTACTTGGAGCAGAAGTTGCTGTTGTTCTTAATCAGTATCTGCCTGCAGGTGTGCATTCAGTAACTTTCAACGCAGGTGAACTTACCAGTGGTGTGTATTTTTACACTCTTACAACAGGTAAATTTTCTGTAACTAAAAAGATGAACCTGATTAAGTAGGTCGAAGATACCACTGTTTTTTAGGCTGTTTTGTTAATAACAGAACAGCCTTTTTTATTTACTAATCTCCCTTACTGCTCTTTCCTGAAATTGAATTATTAAGCATTATTTAAAATAAAAAGCCGGGACATCAGCCCCGGCAATAGCAAGAAAATAAATTGTTTATTTATTATTTAATGCCTCAACACCGGGAAGCTTTTTCCCTTCAAGAAATTCCAGCGAAGCGCCTCCACCCGTTGAAACATGAGTAACCTTATCCTCTAAACCTGCCTTAGCAATTGCGGCCGCAGAATCACCGCCGCCAATAACAGTAATAGCTCCCTCTGCGGTAGCATCGGCAAGCGCCTTAGCAATAGCAAATGTGCCTGTTGCATAATTATCAAATTCAAAGACTCCCATAGGACCATTCCAAACAATGGTCTTTGAATTCTTTATAGCATCGCTGAAAAGAGCAACAGATTCCGGACCAATATCAAGTCCCATTTTGGTGGCAGGAATTGCATCAACAGAAACCGTTGTGCCAACTGATTCATTTTTAAATTCATCAGCTACAACAACATCTACCGGTAACAATAGTTTCACTTTTGAACCGGCAAACTTGTCGAGGAGTTCTTTTGCAAGATCGAGTTTTTCAGCTTCAAGCAAAGACGAACCAATTTCTTTGCCCTGGGCTTTAAAGAATGTGAATGCCATTCCGCCGCCAATTATCAAGGTATCGACTTTATCAATAAGGTTATTAATAACATCAATTTTACCGGAAATTTTTGCTCCGCCAAGAATTGCACAATATGGCCGCTTCGGTTCAGCCAATGCACTGCCAAGATAGTCGAGTTCCTTTTGCATTAAATATCCGGCAACTGCGGTGTTGATGTATTTGGTTACTCCCTCTGTCGAGGCATGAGCACGGTGTGCGCTTCCAAATGCATCATTAACATATACATCACCCAACTCTGCAAGTTTTGCGGCAAACCCGGCGTCATTTTTCTCTTCCTCAGCATAGAAGCGGACATTCTCCAAAAGCAGAACATCACCACCCTGCATGCTTTCAACAAGTTTTTTCACTTCTTCGCCAATGCAATCGGGAGCCATTTTTACTTCTTTACCCAGCAACTCACTAAGGCGCTTTGCTGCCGGGGCAAGTGAATATTTAGGATTTGGCCCTCCTTTCGGTCGGCCGAGGTGACTCATCAGTATTGCTTTGCCACCTTCATTAATAATTTTTTTAATTGTTGGTAAAGATTCAACAATTCGTTTGTCATCGGTAACATTTTTATTTTCATCAAGGGGAACATTAAAATCAACTCTTACGAGTACTCTCTTCCCATTAAGGTCGATATTCTCTATTGTTTTCTTATTCATAAAATACTCTTCATTTTAGAAGTTTGATTGTGGAATACTTTAATTGTTAGTACATAAAAAAAGACGCAGGTGGTACCTGCGTCATTATTATTACGAATTATGCCTTCGCAATCTTCATAAGAAGATCAACAACTCTGCAGGAATAACCCCACTCATTATCATACCATGATACTATCTTAAAGAATCGTTTTTCATCTTTAAAGTTATTCTGTAAGGTAGCGAGTGAATCATAAATTGAAGAACGGTCATCATGAATGAAATCAGTTGACACGACCTCTTCATCACAGTAACCGAGAATACCCTTCAAATAAGTTTCTGAGGCTTTTTTCATCAGTTCATTTATTTCTTTAATAGAAGTTTCCTTAACAGATCTGAAAGTTAAATCCACAACAGAAACATTTGCTGTCGGTACCCGGAACGACATACCTGTAAGTTTTCCTTTGACCTGCGGAAGAACTTCACCAACTGCTTTCGCAGCACCAGTGGTTGAGGGAATAATATTAATTGCAGCAGCACGCCCGCCTCTCCAATCCTTCTTCGATGGTCCGTCAACTGTTTTTTGTGTAGCTGTATATGCATGAATTGTCGTCATTAAACCGGTTTCGATGCCAATCCCTTCTTTCAACAATACATGAACAACGGGAGCGAGACAGTTTGTTGTACATGATGCATTTGAAACGATGTGGTGATTCGCATGATCGTATTCTTCGTCATTAACACCCATAACAATAGTTTTCACATCACCTTTACCGGGGGCGGAAATAATTACTTTCTTGGCACCAGCGGCGAGATGTCCTTTTGCCTTTTCGGAGTCGGTAAACAAACCGGTTGATTCAATAACATACTCAACACCGTAATCTTTCCAGGGCAGTTGCGATGGTTCTTTTGTTGCCATTACGCAATGAATTTTGTTCCCGTTGACGATGAGAATATCATCCTCTTCTAGTTCAGGCTTGCTCTTTTCAGTAGCCAAGGTACCATTAAAGCGTCCGTGGACGGAATCGTATTTTAACTGATAAGCAAAGTATTTAGCATTTGTACTAACATCTACAACGGCTGCAACTTCAACTTCTTTACCCAGTAATCCTTTATCTACTAATGCGTTAAATACCAGTCTGCCGATTCTCCCGAACCCGTTAATCCCTATTTTTACTGCCATCTTTTTATCTCCTTGTTCAAATAAATTAGTTTAGACTTCAAAAGTTACGGAAGAAGCAGACAATTATCAATTCACAAAGTAAGTTCATTTTCTATGGAATTAATAAACCTCTGCCAGGTTTTCCCTGGTTTTCCTTTTTCCAGAAGTATTTCAGGACAGTTTTTACCCGACCAAAAGTTATGAGTAACCACTGAATCTGAAACTGCATTTTGTGCCAAACCGCATTCTTTCAACAGTTTTGCCACCAACCATATCGTATTGGTTATTGCATGAATTTGGTTTATTCCCTCGTTCATACAAATCTCTATCCCCAGAGATTTTCTGTTCCCCTTACCGGCGTGGTATCCCAATTCCTCTATTGGTAAGTGCTGTATTATGTGGTTGTCGTCAACGGTAAAATGCCATGAGACGAGGATCTTTTTTCCTGATAACTCATAATAACCTTTACTTTTCAAAAACAATGCGTGTCGCAAGGCATTAGCTCGTCTGCTTCTGTTCCCTGTTGAGTGAATTGTTATAAATTCGGGAGTGATTAACAAACCGGGTCTGTTTGGTCTTCCATGAGGGATGAAATCCTCGATAATTTTCGGGTACATAATCTTCACTTTTTTTTCTGACAATGTAGGTTTGATTCATACATTTCTACAATTGTATATCAGACTTGATTCTTACAAACCCGACCCCCATTTAAGAATGTAAAAAGGACAATTCCGGTTTTCAATTTATTAGCGTAGTGCATTATTGTTAACTAAATGCTTAAACGAATTTTTCAAAATTGAATATTTAAATGTCTCCTATTGTGATAATCAGCGTTCCGTAGTACTTAAAGTATTATACTTTTCAAAGCAGTATGTTGAACAAATATCTGACTTCAAACATTAGTAAAAAGTGAAATTATTCGACGATTTGAACAAATAATCAAAATATATGCAAACAAAAGAACACGAGAATAGGGTTCAGCTGTGTTTGTCGTTTGAACTTTTATGAAACAAAAAAAGATAATTCGGTAAGCAAATTATTTTACTTTAGCATAAACTTTCAATCAAATTAATCAGGTAGTAAAATGATAAATAATAATATTTCATTTTTTATCACCTGGAAAACCTGAAATCAACGGCTATTAAAAATTCAAAAAAATTTTTTCACATATACCGGGTCTTAAAAACCTAAGAGAACCCAAATCCTGATACCCGACATTCGTTTGTAATAAATAGAGAATTTTATAAATTTAGGTGGTAAATTGCGGACTTCATTAGTAACAAAACGGCTTACTAAAAGTCTGTATTTTCCCGACGGCAGGTAGTAGCCGTTATGTTAATTTCTGACAGTAAAACCTAATTATATCATAAATAACTGTTCGAGGAATGGTAAGATGAGTGGACACGAGAATTTCCTCAAATTCATCCCTATATTTGCAGACCTGGGTGAAGAGGCTATTGAAAAAATTGCAAGGTTGGGTAAGACCAAAACTTACGAAAAAGACTCCGTTATATTGATGGAGCACGAAACCGGCTCGGCTCTCTTTCTTATTATTAGTGGAAAAGTCAAAGTATTTCGTGTTTCGGACGATGGCCGCGAAGTGATTCTCAGTATTCTTAGCGAATCCGATTTTTTTGGAGAAATGGCAATTCTCGATGGACTTACCCGTTCCGCGAATGTTTCCGCAATTGAGGATACTGAGTTGTTTATAATACAACGAAGCGATTTCCTCGATCTTATGTATAACCATCCCGAAGTTTCTATTTCTCTTCTGCAGGAGCTCACCAAAAGACTGCGTGCAGCAGATATGAAAATTAAGTCCCTTTCCCTCAAAGACGCCGAGGGTAAAGTTGCAACAGTAATATTGCAACTCGCCGACGACATCGGTAAAATTAAACAAGGTATAGTGGAAATTGAAAAATTGCCTTACCAGCATGATCTTGCTAATATGGCTGGCACTTCGCGCGAAACAATTTCGCGCACCCTGCACTCGTTTGCAAAACGGGGACTTATTGAGCTGGATGGTAATAAGCTAAAGATTCCTAATTACGAAAAGTTCAAAGAGCTTTTCCAGTAGTTGATGCCGGCCTCAAGAGCAGACCTGCATACACATACTACTGCATCCGACGGGGTTTATGCACCTCGTGAGCTGATTGAAAAAGCCAGTGAAGCCGGTATCTCGTGTATCAGTATTACCGACCATGACACGCTTTCAGCTTATAACGATCCGTTTCTTCGTGAACAAACGCTGATCCGCATTATTACCGGAATTGAGTTCAGTTGCGAGATTAATGAGCGTGAAGTTCATTTGCTGGGATATTTTATCGATCCTGATAATACAAAGCTGAATGAATTTCTTACTTTCTCCAAAGAAGAACGCATCCGTCGCGGTGAACGAATTGTTCAAAAGTTACAGGAATTAGGATTTCAGTTAGATTTTAATGAAATAAAAGAGTCTGCAAACGGAGCTCCTATTACCCGACCACATATAGCTGATGTAATGGTGAAAAAAGGATTTGTAAAAAATTTTTATGATGCATTCAGCCAATATCTTGGGAAAGGTTGTCCTGCTTATGTAAAGAAAACTACTGTTTCACCGCGTGAAGTTATTAATATTATCGATTCCGCCGGAGGATTGTCATTCATCGCACATCCGGGAACAATTCCTGATGAATATTTAGTGCGGTTGATTAAAGACGGTATGCAGGGAATTGAGGTAGTTCATCCATCGCACACTACATTTCAACAAACTTATTTTAACAAAATTGCCACCTCCTACTTTCTTTTACTCTCCGGCGGTTCCGATTTCCACGGAGGCAAACGTAATGACGAACAAAACCTTGGACGCTATACTATTCCTCTAAATATGGTAGAGTCCATGACACACAGACTTCAAAAACGCCCCAAAATTTAAGCAGATTAGCTAATGTTTGTAGATTGTTTTATTTTTCGTGAGAACAAATAAAAAAAAGAATACGATATGAAAATATATGAAGGAAAGTTACAAGCGGCTGGTATCCGGTTTGCAGTTATTTCAAGCAGATTTAATG
>CAYTLQ010000209.1:0-3651 GCA_964438715.1 uncultured Ignavibacteriaceae bacterium | reverse complement strand
TACCATATCTTTGTATATTATCACTATTTAGCGTATAAAAACACTTCTTTTTTTTATATCTTTGAAAATGAATTATAATATATCATCATTTGATAAGAACTCATTTGGACTTACCGGATAACATAGAATCGAGAAAAAAGGAGCATCTTGTTATTTGTTCTTCTGATGAAGCCGCTTTTCAAAGAAAAACCACAGGCTTTGAAAAGTACGATTTTATACACGATGCATTTACTGAAGTAGATCTCGAAAAAATCTCCTTTGATTCAAAATTTTTCTATAAAACCGTAAGCTACCCGTTTCTTATTTCCTGTATGACCGGTGGCACGGATGAGGCTAATAATATTAATAAACAATTAGCAGAAGCGGCAAAATACCTTAATATACCTCTTGGACTGGGTAGTTTACGGTATGCAATAAATAATAAAAATAATGATGCAATACTCAGAGAGTTCCGGTCAGTTTCGGGAAATATTCCGTTACTTGCGAATATCGGAGCTGCTCAAATAATTGAATATGCCGGCAATATATCTCCTTTAAAGAAAATTGCCGAGTTAACAGAGGCAGATGCTTTTGTTGTGCATCTCAACCCACTTCAGGAATTAATGCAAAAGGAGGGACAACCGAAATTTACCGGTTTAGTAAAAGCTCTTGAACACTTTGTAAAAGAGATTAATTTACCGGTAATTGTGAAGGAAGTAGGCAGTGGCATTAACAAATCAGTGGCAAAAACTGCACTGGAGTGTGGCGTTATGGGCATTGATGTTGCCGGCTCCGGAGGCACAAGCTGGTCTGCAGTAGAGATGATACGCAATAAGATGCAACATGATGAAGTTTTCTGGGAATGGGGTATTCCCACTGCAGTGTGCATAAATGAAGTACGGAAATTAAAAAAGCACTATGACTTTCTCCTAATAGGTTCAGGAGGTATAAACGATGCTGTTGCAGGCGCAAAGGCTCTTGCTTTGGGTAGTGATTTTATTGCTTCTGCAAGGATACTACTTCATACACTTAACTCCGGCGGACCTGAAGCGGTTGTCAGAACAATTGAAGGTTGGTTTAATACAATAAAAAAAATAATGTTTCTTACCGGTGCATCTACTCTTCAGGAATTTGACCAGAAAAAAATATCGAGAATTAAGGATTACCATTGAACAGGAAAAACAATTTTCAGAATTTTTATCAAACTGAACGAAAAAAAATAGACAGTAAACTCTCTAAACTGTTAATTAGAAGACATCCTCAGAATCTGTATGAACCTGTTTCATATATTCTCAGCGCCCCCGGAAAAAGACTTCGACCTTTTCTTGTTCTTATATCGGCAAAAGCTGCAGGTTGTAAAATAAGCAAAGTGTATAATGCAGCGCTTGCAGTTGAAATGCTTCATACATTTACACTTGCACATGATGATATAATGGATAATGCTGATAAGAGAAGGGGTCATTTGACACTTCATAAAAAATATGATCTCAGTACTGCAATTCTTGCCGGCGATAGTCTTCTTTCTATTGCTTACGAGTATTTATTAAAAGACCTCGGTAAAAATTCGAAAGAAGTAATTGAAGTTTTTACCCGCAGTCTTATTGAAGTTTGTGAAGGACAAAGCCTTGATAAAGAATTTGAAGTTCGAAACGAGGTAACACTTCCTGAGTACATTCACATGATAACACAAAAAACTGCCAGAATGGTTGAAGCCTGTTGTTCGATTGGTGCGCGTATTGGCGGTGGAAAACCGGAACTGGTAAAAGCGCTGGAGAAATTTGGAAGGAATATAGGTATTGCTTTTCAAATTCAGGATGATTTACTTGATATTATTGCCGATGAGGCGGAATTCGGGAAAAAAATTGGCGGTGATTTGCTAGAAGGAAAAAAAACATTTTTATTTTTACGCGCCATTGAAAAAGCTGATGGTACAGACAAAAAACTTCTTGATGATGTAATTGAAAAAAAAGGTATTAGTGAAGATTTGATTCCTGTTTACAAGGAATTGTATAAACGGCTTGGTGTACTGGATGATGCAAAGAAGGAAATAAACCGCTACACTTCTAAAGCTATGAAAAATTTATTGGTTATAAAAAAATCAGAAGACAGGGAGATATTTACCTGGCTTGCTAATCTTTTAATTAAGAGAACAAATTAATGCTTGAGTTTAATGTTCCGGTAGTTAATAAAGTTGGGCTGCACACAAGGCCCTCGGCAACTCTTGTTAAAATGGCATCAAAGTATGAGTCAGAATTTTACATTTCCAAAGACGGTATGCGGGTAAACGGCAAGAGCATTATTGGTGTAATGTCCCTTAACTCACCTCCGGGTACAATTCTTAATCTCGAATTCGACGGACCGGATGAAGCACAAATGGCGGAAGAAATTGTTGCGTATTTTCAACGAGGATTTGACGAATTATGAAAGGCTTGAAAAAGTTACTTGAAAATTCGCATAATATATTGACTGGTGTTGCCGCAGCTCCGGGAATTGTCATTGGGAAAGCTCATCTATTCTCAAAGGAAGTGCTTCACATATCGGATGAAATAATAGAAGATTGTGAAGAGGCTGTTGCAAATTTCAGGGAAGCGATTAGCCGCTCCCGGAAAGAAATGACAAAAATACTTAATTATGCTCAAGAAAAAATGGGTGAAGAACGGGCGGAAATTTTTGCTGCTCAATTAATGATACTTGATGATCCGGTTCTTATGAAAACTATTGAAAAACGAATTCGCTCCGAGAAAAAACAACCGGAATTTATTGTTCACGATGAGATAACCAAATATCAGGATTTAATGATCGTTAACAGCGACACTTACCTTAAAGAGCGTGCATTAGATATAGATGATATTAAAAACCGAATTATCCGTAATCTGCAGAAAAAAAGACTGCAATCCAAAATTACGCCGGGTGTAATTGTTGTTAGTGATATACTTACTCCGGCAGATACATTACTATTTGCTAAATGGGATGTTAAGGCGTATGTTACCGATAGAGGCGGATTAACATCACATGCGGCAATTTTAGCAAGATCGTTGGATATTCCCGCTGTGGTAGCCACGCATAATGCTTCACATCAGATTTCTACTGATGATTTGCTTATTGTGGATGGCTTTCACGGATTTATCTTTGTAAACCCTGATGAAAATCAGCTCGCATTTTTTAATGAGAAAATTGAAAGAATGCGGGAGATTAATAATGAAATGAAAGGACTGCGCGATAAAAAGGCAGTCACAGTGGATGGTCGGGAAATTAAGTTACTCGCAAATGTTGATGTC
This sequence comes from uncultured Ignavibacteriaceae bacterium, assembly GCA_964438715.1. Lineage (GTDB taxonomy): Bacteria > Bacteroidota > Ignavibacteria > Ignavibacteriales > Ignavibacteriaceae > CAYTLQ01. The sequence continues at coordinate 394 of CAYTLQ010000209.1, read as the reverse complement.
AGCGGAGAGATAGATCAGATTTTTACAAATGGAGCGGAGGGGGTTGGTTTATTCAGAACTGAACAGATTATTGAAGAATTATCCTACCTCCCCGAAGAAGATGAACAGGCAAAAATTTACGAAAACCTTGCGACCAGACTTTATCCCAAGACTGCCACGATCCGTGTATTTGATATTGGTGGTGACAAAGTAAAGGTATGGGAATTTAAAGAAGCTAATCCGTTTCTTGGCTTACGGGGAATTCGTTTCCTTCTTGAAAATCTAACGATTTTTAAATCTCAGATACGGGCTATTCTTAAAGCCTCGGTACATAATAATTTGCAAATCATGCTTCCAATGGTCTCAACAATTAAAGAGGTGAGAAATTCCAAAAAGATCATTCAGGAGTGTATGC